>NZ_JANSHP010000112.1:0-2210 GCF_047502605.1 Synechococcus sp. RC10A2 | reverse complement strand
ATCGCTGCATAGTTGAACAGTGATGTTCAGCAGTGTTCAGCGTAAATGTATCAGCAATTCTGCTGGCTGAGAAAGAATCCCCGTCCTTTAGGGCGGGGGGTATGTCAACCAAAAAGGCCCCCATGTATGAATCAGGGGGGCTTTCGTAAGTCCTGGCTTTGCACTTGCCTAGCGAAGTGGGGAATCCAGCAGAATGACCAGGCGTTCTTCCAAAAACTTCAGGTTGGCCAACACTTGACTAAACGCTTCTTCCTGGGTCCAGTCCATGATCTCCATGGTTTTGTGAACCAGCGATTGCACCGGCACCGGCAAAGGGCCGAAGACATCCACCAGCCAGCGCACCGAGAAAGGATCGATGGTAATGTTCCCCTCAGCTCCCGGCCAGCCGTTGATGTTGACAGGCCCGTTGTCCCGAATGGCGTTGAGAAAAGCCTGCTTGGCATCCAACTTCACCAGAAGGGGGTGGGCTTGTACGGTGCCGTTCCACCATTCGTCGTTCGTAAACGGCTCAGCCTTGGGAATGCCGGGGTGCCCGCACCAAAAATCGATCAAGCGGGTCATGTTGGGGAAAATCAGCTCGATGAAGTGAAGCTTTTGCTCCTCGCTTAACTTATTGAGTTGCCGCATCGAGTAGGGCACCGGCTTGGTCAAGACCCTCTCCAACTTCCACTGCTGCCAATTCACCATGCTAATAAACTCGAGGCCGGCCTGCCTCAACATCTCAAACACCTGCGGCACCGTAAAGCCCTTGTCGCTGCGCAGCAGGAAGTTGGCCAGGATCCCCGCTGTGGTTTTGATGGCATCGCCGTTCCAGTGGCTCTTCACAAAGCTGGCGTCGGTGAGCGCTTCCATCACCTCTCGTAGCAGGGGCACCGCTTTAGCTGCCGGCTCATCCATCACCCCCAGCAGCTCCATGGCCTCCTGCATGTTGAAGATAAACTGACGCTGGTAAAGGCTGTGAACATTGGTGCGGATGATCCCATCGGGCTTGAGCACCTGCCGCATGCCTTTCAAACCGGCAACTGGGTCGTCCAGGAGGTAGAGAACGTCGTTGCAGGCAATAAAATCAAACTCCTCCCCCAGCGCGCTCATGTCGGTAATGTCCATAACGTAAAAGCGGGCGTTCTCGATCTTGTGGAACTTGAAACGCTGCTCCGCTATCTTGATAGACTCTGGGGAAATATCTACTCCCACATAGCGGGCGCCGGGGTTGGCTGTTGCCACAACTAAGGTTTCCCAACCGGAGCCGCAGCCGGCATTGAGGATCACCTTGCCTTCCGGGGATACCACCTTGCGATCCCTTAGGTACCTGGCCGTCGTGATGCTGTTGGCAAACAAAGCAAAGTTGTCGGTAACCGTCTGCTCAATTGGCACATTTGGGTAGGGAAACTCGTCAAACTGCGCCTGGACGGGGTTAGACACAGCGGTCTTTTCCATGGTGATCTCCCTGCTTTTAGGTATCCCAACACTCTTAGCACGTACCCTATCGTACTGCACAGCAAGCAAAAGACTGAGGCAAATCCAGAAAAGCCTGAGGATGGTATAGTGGTGGGGTGTTTTGTAACTACCTAACCTAGAATTCAGGGGAGTCGGGAAGAGGGATCCTTCGATGAGCCCCCGCAAGCGGCTGTTTTGGTTAATGGCAACTTTTCTCCTTGGAATTCTGGCTGCTTGTGGGCTAGCTAGCGGGCCCAGCCTCCTCAGTCGCCCAGAGACTTCATCGCCCGCCCCAGAAGGAGGCGTTGCTGCCTACTACGACGGCAACCCGCAATCGGTAACCATCCGCGATGCCGCCATTGCCTTTGCCATAGCCAACGGGATTACCCAGCCCAGCCAGATTGTCAGCTTTGTCAACAACGTCTTGAGGCTACAGCCCCCCCTCACCCTAGCTGAGGTGACCACGGCCGACCCCAATCCGGTGGCCATCTCCGATTTCGATGGGGATGGCACGCCAGGCACCATTCGGGATGCGGCTATTTTGTTTGCCGTTGCCACCTTGCAGAGCCGCGACGCCAACCGCATCAACACCTTTGTCAACACCGTTTTGCGGCTGCAACCTCCCCTCAACCTGACGCCTGAACAGGCAGCCAGACTGCCAGGGCCAGGATTTGTTCCCCCCACAAGTCCTCCAACGGCCTCGCCATCGCCGACACCACCCCCCCCACCGGAAGATCCATCGACACCAACGCCAACGCCCTCACCTCCTCCAC
>NZ_JANSHP010000111.1:0-2211 GCF_047502605.1 Synechococcus sp. RC10A2 | reverse complement strand
CTTTCTCTCCTTCCTCTTGAATACCTGTACCCTATTTTAAATTAAAAGGCTGTAATTTGAACCAAATACCAAATAGAGGATGATTTTCCGAGTTCTTAATAACTGCCTCTTTACCCAAATTCTCTGCTGAGAGTGGTATCAGTAGTTGCGGTAAAAATGGGATCCCCGAAGGAGGAGTGTGCGGATGTGGGTTAGGGCTGCTCTGCGCCGTGCTGCGCAACTGATGGCAGCGTTAATGTTTTGCCTAGTGCTCTCAGTTTCTCCTTTACCCACCCCGACAGCCACGCCCACCGCAACACCGACAGCGACGCCGACTGCAACACCCACGCCGACGCCGACACCTCCTTTAGGAGCCTGTGATCCGAACGCCAACGTGACCCCGATTGGCACTGTCCAAGGCACTGGCTTCGCTTCGCCGCTGGTAGACCAAACTGTTACCGTTTCCGGGATCGTGGTGGGAGACTTTGAGAACGAAGGAGTAGCCAACCAAACCTATCTTCAGGGCTACTACCTGCAGGATGATGGCGACGGCAACCCGGCCACTTCCGATGGCATCTTCGTTTTCAGCGGTACGGCCAACAACGTCAGCCTGGGGGATAGGGTACAGGTGACGGGGAGAGTGGCCGAGTTTCGCCAGCAAACTCAGATCTCCAACGTTACCAACTTCACTATCTGCAGCTCCAACAATCCCCTGCCATCTCCGGTTCAGATCGCTCTGCCGCTAACTCCCGAGCAGCGGGAAGCTCTGGAGGGCATGCTGGTTACCTTCGGCAACCAGCCCCTGTTTGTAACCGACTCTTTCCTGCTGGGACGCCACGGGGAGCTGAGTGTAGCCACAGAGCGGTTGTTCACCCCCACGCAAATTGCGGATCCCAGCCAAGCGGCCGCCCTCCAGGAAGAGAACAACCGCAAACGGATCCGCATCGATGACCGGCTGCTCACCCAAAACCCGGATCCGGTTATCTATCCCACTCCTGGCGGTCTCAGCGCTGCCAACACGGTGCGGGGCGGGGATCGCGTCAGCAACATCGTTGGGATCATGACTCAGTTACGGGGCCGGAACGTCGCTGGCGACGTGGATGCCACCATCGACTACCGCATCCACCCCAACGATCCCAGCAACTTGCCGACGTTTCAGTCCGTCAACCCTCGCCCGCAAACTCCACCCGCGGTAGGCGGATCCCTGAAGGTGGCCAGCTTCAATCTGTTCAACTACTTCAACACCTTCGGCAACATTTGCTTCCCCAACAATTCCGAGTGTCGAGGGGCCAGGAACGCCGCAGAGTTCACCCGCCAGCGGGACAAGATCATCGAGGCGATTCGCCGCATGGACGCCGATATTGTGGGCCTGAACGAGCTGGAAAACGACGGCTATGGCCCGAACAGCTCCATCCAAGATTTGGTGAACGGTCTCAACCAGGTCATGGGGCCGGGAACCTACGCTTTTGTGGATGTAGGGGTAGCCAACCTAGGCGGTGATGCCATTACCAATGGTTTCATCTATAAGCCGGCTACGGTTGAAATTGCGCCTGGCACCAACCCCGCCTTTCTGGATACCGGGGAACTCACCCAAGATCCCTCGCTTCGTCGCCACCGCCCTCCCTTGGCCGTCACCTTCCGGCAGAAGAGCAACAACGCCATCTTCACGGTGGTGGTCAACCACTTGAAGTCGAAGGGATCCCCCTGTGATCCTGTCGACAACGATCCCTTCCAGGGCAATTGCAACGGCAACCGCAGGCGGGCTGCCCAGGAAATCCTGAACTGGTTGTCCACCAACCCCACCGGCTCCACCGATCCGGATGTGCTGATTATCGGGGATCTCAACGCCTACGCCAAGGAAGACCCGATCAAAGTCTTGGAGGAGGGCGGATTTACCAACCTCAACGGCCCCAACAGCTATTCCTTCAGCTTCCAAGGTCAGTGGGGATCCCTGGATCACGCCTTGGCCAACGCCAGCTTGAGGCCGCAAGTGACCGGGTCGGCCAAGTGGCACATCAACGCCGACGAGCCAGTGAGCCTGGACTACACCACGAGCTTCAAGAGCGCCTCACAGCAGAGCCTCTTTTACGCCCCGGATCCCTTCCGTTCTTCCGATCACGACCCGGTGATCGTCGGCTTGAACCTGACGCCGACGCCAACGTCAACCCCGACGCCAACACCCACACCGACCCCAAAGACACCGCAGAGCGCCGCACCCCCGGCGGCCCGATG
>NZ_JANSHP010000110.1:0-36925 GCF_047502605.1 Synechococcus sp. RC10A2 | reverse complement strand
AGGGATTGGGATAAAGCCCGCACCCTGCGCATAGCGCGGGTGTCGGGTAGTTTACTTACCTCCAAAGCCTCAGCCAGCGAAGCGGCTGTCTTTCGCTGTCCGGAGCGCAGCAGCATATCTAGCTTCAGGATCCGCTCTATCTGACGTAGCATTGCTTACCTTGGCCAGGATGAGCGCATTCTAAACAACTCACCTGGCAAAAATACTTCCGACTTCTCTAAAGATTTGCTGAAGGCTGAAACTTCTTGGGGACGGGGATCAGCATGAACCCCAATTGGACAGGCTAGACAGAGCGGAGAGCGACCTCTGAGGCTGCCTAGCCGGCCTGGCTGCGCAACTGCCGTAGCAGCCGCTCGAACTCTTCCGGCAGAGGGGCGGTAACCTGCAGCGGCTGGCCGGTGCGCGGGTGGACAAAGGAGAGCTTCCAGGCATGCAGAGCTTGGCCGCTGAGTTTGACGGGGCTGGTTTTGCTCTGGGTGTAGAGGGGATCCCCGACAATGGGCAGGCGCAGGTGGGCGGCGTGCACCCGAATTTGATGGGTGCGCCCGGTCTCCAGCTCAAACTGCATCAGGGTGTAGTTGCCCAGGCGCTCCAGCACCTGCCAGTGGGTTACCGCCGCTCGCCCTTGGCCGGGGGGCACAACCGCCATCTTCTGGCGATCCACCGGGTGGCGGCCAATGGGGGCAGAGATGGTACCTTGGCTTTGGGCTGGCCGGCCAAACACCACCCCTAGGTAGATGCGCCGAGCGGTCTTGGCTTGAATCTGAGCCTGCAGGTGCTGGTGGGCCTGATCGTGTTTGGCGATCACCAGGGCGCCGGTGGTGTCCTTGTCGAGGCGATGGACGATCCCCGGACGCTGCTCGCCGTTGATCCCAGAAAGGCGAGGACAGTGGGCCAGCAGCGCATGCACTAGGGTGCCGCTGGCATGTCCAGGAGCCGGGTGCACCACCAGGCCGCGCGGCTTGTTGATGACAAGCAGATCCTCATCTTCATAGAGGATATCTAAGGGGATCCGCTCCGGCTGCAAGGGGGTGGGGGTGGCCGGCGGGATCCGCACCTCGATTTGATCCCCGGCCTGCAGGGGGCGATCCTTATCCAGGCAGGGCTGGCCGTTCAGCCAAACTTGGCCCTGGCGGATAAGCTGCTGCAGGCGCGAGCGCGACAGCTCCGGCAGTTGTTCTGCCAACCCCCGATCCAGCCGCAAGCCCTGCTGTTTTTCCGTCACTCTTACCTGGCGAATTGCTGCCACCGGATCCCTGAGGCCTTCCATTTGCCCTGTTGCCGCCAACTGCTGCTTTGAAAACATGGTGGCAGAGCGGTTACTTTTGCATTAGATAAAAAAGGTCGAAGATTTGTGGCAACCTTCTCAGATGGATCCTGGCGAGATGGCTTTGTGTCAACCCCTTCTCAGCCTTTTCTAGGGGGTTGCGCCGGGATTTTAACCAGCGGAAAACCCTCAGTACAGTGAGGGTATAGACCCTCAAAGCCAGGCAAGATTCTGGCTGGGGGATGGTTTTTGGCTGCACGTAAGTATTGCAGCCGTGGTTCACATTTGAGTCTGATGGGCATAAGGAGACAGAGCATGTCGGATGGAGCAACGCTGGGATCCCAACTTCAACAGCCCTCTCAACGCCAGCTTGGCTCAGAGCCGCCCTTGGTTGTGCCCCTCACCGAAGTGGGGCTGCGGGACGTGGCCCAGGTGGGCGGGAAAAACGCCTCCTTGGGAGAAATGCTGCAGCAGCTAGCCCCCAAAGGGATCCGCGTGCCCCTGGGGTTTGCCACCACGGCCCATGCCTATCGCCAGTTCATCGCCGCTGCCGGCCTCGAGGAGAAGCTGCGGGAGATCTTCAAAGACCTCGATATCGAGGATGTGCGGAACCTGCGCGAGCGGGGCAAGGCCGCCCGCACCTTGATTTTGCAGACGCCTTTCCCCCCAGAGCTGGAGCAGGCCATTGCCAAGGCCTACCAGGAGCTGTGCGAGCGCTACGGCCCCGATACCGATGTGGCGGTGCGCTCCAGCGCCACCGCCGAAGACCTGCCGGATGCCAGCTTTGCCGGCCAGCAGGAGACCTACCTCAACGTGCACGGGATCAAGGCGGTGCTGCAGGCCTGCCACCGCTGCTTTGCCAGCCTGTTTACCGACCGGGCCATCTCCTACCGCCAGATCAAGGGCTTCGACCACTTCCAGGTGGCCCTCTCGGTGGGGGTGCAGAAGATGGTGCGCTCGGACTTGGCCTGCTCGGGGGTGATGTTCTCCATCGACCCAGAAACGGGCTTTAAAGACGCGGTGCTGATCACCGCCGCCTACGGGCTGGGGGAAAACGTGGTGCAAGGGATCGTCAACCCCGACGAGTACGTGGTCTTCAAGCCCACCCTCCAGCAGGGGCGGCGGCCCATCCTCTCCCGCAAGCTGGGCAGCAAGGCCCTGAAGCTGGTCTACGACGAGGAGGGATCCCGTTCCACCAAAAACGTACCCGTCCCCGAGAGCCTGCGCCGGCAATATGCCCTCAAGGACGACGAGATCCTGGAGCTGGCTCGCTGGGCCTGCCTCATCGAAGAGCACTACTCGGCGCTGCGGGGCCGCTTCACCCCCATGGACATCGAGTGGGCCAAAGATGGGATCACGGGCGAGCTGTTCATCGTCCAGGCCCGCCCCGAGACGGTGCAGTCCCAAAAGGCGGCCAACCGACTCAAGACCTATCGCTTTACCCAGCCGCAGGCGCGCCCAGAACCCCTGGTGCGGGGACGGGCGGTGGGAGAGGCCATTGGCCAGGGCACGGCCCGCGTCATTTTGGATGTGCGCCGCTCGGATCAGTTCCAAGCCGGCGAGGTGCTGGTGACCGAAAAAACGGATCCCGACTGGGAGCCGATCATGAAAAAGGCCAGCGCCATCGTCACCAACCAGGGGGGCAGAACCTGCCATGCGGCCATCATCGCCCGCGAGCTGGGGATCCCGGCCATTGTTGGCTGCGGCAGCGCCACGCAAGTACTCCGCTCCGGCGATCCCATCACCGTCTCCTGCGCCGAAGGGGAGGAAGGGCGCGTCTATCCTGGCTTGCTGTCCTATGAAGTTACAGAGATCCCCCTCGAGGAGCTGCCCCGCCCCCGCACCCAACTGATGATGAACGTGGGCAACCCGGAAAAAGCCTTTGGCCTCAGCGAGATCCCTTGCGATGGCGTGGGTCTGGCGCGGCTGGAGTTCATCATCGCCAACCACATCCAGGTGCACCCTCTAGCGTTGGTTCACTACGAGGAGGCGGTCAAGGAGGAGCCGCGCCTGGCGGAGCTCACCGCCCAGTACCCTGACAAGCCGGAGTACTTTGTGGACAAGCTGGCCCAGGGAGTGGCCACCATCGCCGCTGCCTTCTACCCCAAGCCGGTGATCGTGCGGCTATCGGACTTCAAGAGCAACGAATACGCCCACCTGCTGGGCGGATCTCGCTACGAGCCCCATGAGGAAAACCCCATGATTGGCTGGCGGGGGGCCTCCCGCTACACCGATCCCCGCTACCGCGACGGCTTTGCGCTGGAGTGCCGGGCCATGAAACGGGTGCGGGACGAGATGGGCCTGGCCAACGTCATCTTGATGATCCCCTTCTGCCGCACCCCCGAAGAGGGACACAGGGTGCTGGAGGAGATGGCCCGCCACGGCCTGGTGCGGGGGGAAAACGGCCTGCAGGTGTACGTCATGTGCGAGCTGCCCAGCAACGTCATCCTGGCCGACGAGTTCTGCCAGATCTTCGACGGCTTTTCCATCGGCTCCAACGACCTCACCCAGCTTACCCTGGGGTTGGATCGCGACTCCGCCCTGGTGGCCCATCTTTTTGACGAGCGCCACGAGGCCGTTAAGCGGCTGATCGCCCAGGTAATCCAGACGGTGAAAAGCCACGGGCGCAAGATCGGCATCTGTGGACAAGCCCCCAGCGACTACCCCGACTTTGCCCGCTTCCTGGTGCAGCAGGGGATCGACTCCATCAGCCTCAACCCCGATTCCCTGCTGAAAACCCTGTTGGTGGTGGCCGAGGCAGAAGCTGGCCGATAGGCCCAGGGGGCGGCGCCGGGATCCCGTCTGCTGGGTTACAATCTTCTCTGCTGTGTTGCCATCCCCGCCATGATCCACGAACTCTCCATGCCGGCCCTCAGCTCCACCATGGAAACGGGCAAGATCGTCGCCTGGCTGAAAAACCCCGGCGACCGGGTGGAGAAAGGGGAAAACATCCTGGTGGTGGAGTCGGACAAGGCGGACATGGACGTGGAGTCCTTCCACAGCGGCATTCTGGCCAGCATCCTCATCCCAGCAGGGGAATCGGCGCCGGTGGGCGCCCCCATCGCCCTCATTGCCGAAACCGAAGCGGAGGTGGCCGAGGCCCAAGAGCGAGCCAAGGCCCTCTCTAAGGGTGCTCTACCGGCAACTGCACCTACTGCAGTCCCCACCCCCACAGTTCAACAGCCAACCCCTGTCCCTGCGGCGATCCCCACCCCCACCCTTCCAACTGGCTCCAACGGGGCCGGATCCCAGCGGATCCTGGCTTCCCCACGGGCGAAAAAATTGGCAGAAAGCCTGGGGATCGACCTGCGCACGGTGCGCGGCTCCGGCCCTGGTGGGCGCATCGTGGCCGAAGATGTGGAGCGGGCTGCAGCTCAGGCCGCCTCTACGCAAGCGGCAGCTCCCCCCCCTGTCTCTGCGGCTGCCCCGTCGGGAGAAGTGGTTCCCTTGAGCACGTTGCAGGCGGCGGTGGTGCGCAACATGAACGCCAGCTTGGGCGTGCCGGTGTTCCACGTCGGCTACACCATCACCACCGACAGCCTGGATCAGCTTTACCAACAGGTGAAGCCCAAAGGGGTAACCCTGACGGCCCTTTTGGTGAAAGCGGTGGCCCTGACCCTAGAAAAGCATCCCCTCCTCAACGCCAGCTACACGGAAAACGGGATCCACTACAAAGCCGAGATCAACATTGCCGTGGCGGTGGCCATGGAAGACGGCGGCCTGATCACCCCTGTGCTCAAGCAGGCCAACCGGACCGATCTCTACGAGATCTCCCGCCGCTGGAAGGATCTGGTGGAGCGGGCGCGGCGCAAGCAACTGCAGCCGGAGGAGTACAACAGCGGCACCTTTACCCTCTCCAACCTGGGCATGTTTGGGGTGGATCGCTTCGACGCCATCCTGCCTCCCAACCAAGGAGCTATTTTGGCCGTCGGCGCTGCTCGCCCCACCGTGGTGGCCACACCAGAAAAAGCCATCGCCATCCGCTCCCAGATGCAGGTCAACCTCACCTGCGACCACCGCGTTATTTACGGCGCCCACGCGGCGGCCTTCTTGCAAGATCTGGCCCAGTTGTTAGAACAAAAGGTGGGATCCCTGACGCTGTAGAAGCTCAATAAGTGGGCAGGCTGGGATCCACCTCAAGAGCCCAGGCGTGGATGCCGCCGCTGATGTTGTAGACCTGGCTGAAGCCGTTGGCCAGCAGCCACTGGCTCACTTGGGCAGAGCGGATGCCGTGGTGGCAGAGGACAAAGGTTGGACAATGGGGATCGAGCTCCCTCAAGATTTGCTCGCGCCACTCTTGGTACTGGCTCAAGGGGTAGTTGCGAAACCCGAGGGCACTGAGATTGGCCAACTCCAACTCGGCCGGTTCCCGCACATCGATGAGTTGCAGAGGGCCAGCCTCGGGATCCCTCAGGCGGGCAGCTAGCTGCTGCGGCGCAACCGAGCGAACGAAAGAGGACATGGCTGACCTGTAACCCTATCTGGACCCGTTCTCAGGATATAGCGGCTCAGCGTCTACCCTGGTCTGCTTGCCATTGTTGCAGGTCGTGGTTGGCCGGCAACCCTTCCTTCAGCAACCCCCTGTCGAGTTACTTGGGGCAGCCCCCCTAGAACTCCAAATTTCTCGAAGAAATTTTAACTGTACTGATTGCGGATCCTCTGCCAAGTTCAATAGGGCAGGGATCCCTTTTGGGAGGCTCTGCTTGAGAGAATTGGATCCCAGGGGTTCATCCGGGCTCTAGGTATCCGCAGTTCTGATAGGCTTGACCGATAGGGACTTGCCAAGGATTTTCCACCGATGAAAGGCCCCCTTTCCACAGACGGCCAAGTATCCCGATCTAGCTGGCGAACCGGTTCCCTCTTGCTGACTCTGTTGGCAGGGATCGCTTTCGGCTGTGGAGGAGGAGGCACGGGCAACTCTCCTCCCCCACCATCGCCAGGTGGTGGGCCCGTCATCCTGCAAGTGGATCCAGCCAAGGGCCCCTTTACCAAGCTGGCCGATGCTGTGGCACAGGCGCAGCGGCTGCAAAATGCCACAGAGGGGCTAGAGGTGCTGATCCAGATTTTGGGGGCGGGCAAGGAGAGGCTAGAGAAGGATCTGGCCTTGGATGGGGGCGACGGCACCAATGGCGGGCGGATTCGGATTACCAGCTCCACAGCTTATGAGATCCTGGCCGGGTTGTTCGACGTGATCGTAGCCAGCCAAACCAGCCTGCAAGGGGTGGAGGTGGTGTTGGAAGGCGGAAGGGTGCAGGTCAACGGTGGCACCTTTCAGCCGAGCAAGGTTACCCTCAACGACCCCCGCTCCAACATCTTGGTCAACGGCAACGCTGCCGTTTTGGAGGGAGCTTTCAACCAATTGGCCCAGATTTTTTGCCAGCAATTTTTGGATCCCTGTGTGCAGATCTCCGGAAACAGTCGAGTCAGCGGCATTTCGTCAATCGTTAGCAAAACAGGCGGGGTGGGCATAGGCACAACACCAGGAAGTAACCCAACCCTCGAGAACAACACGATTCTCTTACAAGCTTTAGGGACTTTGGCTGTTCGCTACAGCGACAACTCCGGCGGGATCTTCCGCAACAACCAAATCGAAGGGGATCCACCTACCGCTGGGGCTGGCTTAGTGCTGCAGGCTCGGCAAGCAGGTAGGAGCGGCACTACCGGGATTCAACTGGATGGGGCAGGCTCAATTCCATCCATTCAATCCAACAGGATCGGCGTGGGTGGGATAGCCGGGAGCGTCGGCATTCGCATCTTGCAAGGAACACAAGCCCGTACCCTTTCTGGAAATACATTTCTGGCTCGGGGCGAGGGCAGAGGGATAGCAATTCAAGCGGCCCCCGGCACCCCAGATGTGGTGATTGCAGCCTACCTAGCCGGCAATGCCTTCCAGGGGAACTTTGCTGAGAGAGTTGCTGTGGGACTCTTCACACCCACACCTGAGCCAACGCCTTCTCCCACCCCGACACCTACACCCGTGCCCACACTTAGGCCGACGCCTCCTTCCACCCCGACGCCTACACCCACGCCCATACCTTCTGGCCCAAGGATCACAATCCCTAGCTTACCTGCAGCTGCAACGGTAACTATTACTCAGGCAGACGGCACAGTTATTGCCACTTCCACATCGGTGTCTGGGGATGTCGTCACCTTCCCGGCTCCGTTTATCCTTCCCTTTGGCGGTCAGGTTCGTATCACCCCTGCTGTCCCTTCCCCAGCGCCCATCACAGTGGGAACCATCACCCTTAGCACCTTCGACAACACAACTAACCCTGGCAGCACGACTTATTTCAACCTTGGACCTAGCATTCCCGTAAACTAGCTTTTGTCTGTGTTTAGGCGATTGGTTTTCCTTTGGCTCAAGGTTGCTCAGGCGTGGAAGGCTACCCTTTTGAAATGTGAGGATGCTATGGGTATTTCTGCCGTTTCTTCCCCTGGAGACTTAGCAGTTGCCCTGCCGCCGGGTTTTGATGTCCCTTTGGGTACCTACCATATGGGTGACCCTGCCTTTCGGTTTCCCTGAAGGGGGGTTGGCAAACCTTGCAAGCAGCTTTGGCTCTTAATTTCGTTTTCTTGTTAGAGATTTGCGATGGCTACCTACAACCCTAGTTGCAGCCAGCGTTCTTCGCTAGCCTCCGTGCTTCTAGCCTCCTTCCTAGTAAGAGGGGGCGGCTGCCTGTTCTTTTTCTTCCGAACCCTATGATGAAACTGTTTGAACGTTGCTCCCAGTCAACTGCTTCCATTCGCTTTACCATAACACTTCGCAAACAGTTCGCAGGAGCGGAATTGTCGCCCAAGCCTTTAGCGGGTTAGCCGCCTCAGGGGAATCTGCGGGTAAGTTCACACTCTCTTTGCCCCTAGGGATGGGTCTCTCCACCAGCAATCTAGGCCGTTGGCTGTTCCGACTACTCCACTGCAGCTTTGGCTTCCTTCTCTTTGGCTGCCTTGGCAGCGCGCATTTCCGCCAAAATCTCTTCGGGTCGTTTACCGGCCCGCTGAGATCCGGCAGGCAGCTCGTGGGGATCGATCACCCCCTTGGGCAGATAGGCAAACTCCCGCAGCGGCGTCACCATCGGGTCTTCCGTGACCTTGGAAGGCAAGCGGCCCAGCGCCACCTGGTGGTAGTTCAGCTCGTGGCGGTCGTAGGTGGCCAGTTCATAGTCTTCGGTAACCGAGAGGCAGTTGGTGGGGCAAAACTCCACGCAATTGGCGCAGAAAATGCACACCCCAAAATCGATGCTGTAACTGTAGAGCTCTTTCTTCTTCAGCTCGGTGTTGTAGACCCAGTCCACCACCGGCAGGTCGATGGGGCAAACCCGAACACAGATCTCGCAGGCAATGCACTTATCGAACTCAAAGTGAATGCGTCCCCGAAAGCGCTCAGAGGGGATCAGCTTCTCAAAGGGATACTGGACAGTTACAGGCCGGCGGTTCATATGGTCGAAGACCACTCCCATCCCCTGACCGATGTACTTGGCTGCTTTGAAGGCATCGCTTACGTATTCGCCAACGCGCTTGAGAAAAGTCATGGCCTGTCCTCTCCCTCTCTCGCTTTCTTTACTTTTCATTCAACCCCCGAAAACGCTCGGGAAGGCAAGTTTCAAAGCCGCCGTCAACAGCAAATTCACAAACGAGACGGGCAGCAGAAATTTCCACCCCAAATCCAACAGCTGGTCAATGCGCACCCGCGGCAGGGTCCAGCGCAAGAGGATGGCCAAAAACACAAAGATAAAAGCCTTGACCATCGTCATGAGAATGCCCAACACCGCCGCGCCGATCTGCAAAAAGGGGTTGTCCAACGGGATCCCGAGCCAGGCGGCAATTGTTTCCACCGGCACCACAAACGACCAGCCGCCCAAGTACAACACCGCCGCAATGAGAGAGGCCAGCAGCAAGTTGGCGTAGGATCCCAGGTAAAACAGGGCAAATTTCATGCCGGAGTACTCCGTCTGGTAGCCGGCCACCAGCTCCTCTTCGGCTTCCGGCAAATCAAAGGGGATCCGTTCGGTTTCCGCCAGCGCCGAGATCAGGAAAATGACAAAGCCAATCGGCTGCCGCCACACGTTCCAACTGAGGATCCCCAGCCCACTCTGCTGCTCCACGATCCCCACGGTGTCCAGGCCGTTGCTCATCAGCACCACCGCCAGCACCGACAAGGCCAAGGGCAGTTCGTAGCTAATTGACTGGGCCGCCGCCCGCAGCCCCCCCAGCAGAGAATACTTGTTGTTGGAGCCGTAGCCCGACATCAACAGGCCGATGGGCTGCACGCTGGAGGTGGCGATCAAGAAAAACACCCCGATGGCGATGTTGGAGATCAATAGGTTCTGGCCGAAGGGAACCACCAGATAACACAAAAAGACCGGCAGGAAAACCAGGATCGGCCCCAGCGTGAACAAAACTGGGTCGGCCAAGCTGGGCAGCACATCTTCCTTCGTCAAGAGCTTGATGCCATCGGCAATCGGGATCAGTACCCCCTGTGGCCCGGCCATGTTGGGGCCAATCCGCTGCTGGGCCGCCGCCGAGATCTTCCGCTCTAGCCAGGTCATGACCATCACTCCTAAGGTGGCGGCGATGACCATGAGCAACATGGGCAAAGGTACCCACAAAGCGTGGGCAGCGCCTGGGCTCAGGCCCAAGTTTTGCAGGGCTGTTTCAAAACCAAGCTGTAGGTCAATGCCGGCGGTTGTCATGGGGTTGAGTGGCTCCCTAGAGACGGTGAGTCAAAAAAGGCACTGGAGTCTGTGGATCTAACTAGGCTTTGCCGTTGGGATCCGACTGAGGGGGACGGTGGCGGCGGCGCAGCTCCTGCTGAATGATGGCCTGCAGGCGGGCGTCGGATAACTCTTCGGCGCGGCGGCGCCTTTCTTCTTGGTACTTGGCCCATTGCTTGGGACCGATAATCGCGGCAATAGTTACGACAATCAGGAGCGGCAGAAGCAAGATCGCCCAGGCCATCGCCCTTGTCCTCCCTTTCCTACGAGTATCTTAGCGATCCACCTCCCCCATAATGATGTCGATGCTGCCCAAGATGGCGATCATGTCGGCCACCTTCATGCCGCGAATGAGCTGAGGCAAGACCTGCAGGTTGACAAAGCCGGGTGGACGGATCTTCCAGCGCCACGGACAGACGTTGTCGTCGCCGACGATGTAAATGCCCAGCTCCCCTTTGGCGCTCTCCACCCGTACGTAGGCCTCTCCTTTGGGGATCTTGAAGTTGGCCGAGGGCTTTTTGCTGATGAACTGGTAGTCGCCCTTGTTCCACTCCGACTTTGGCCCCTCCAGCATGCGCTTGGCTTCCAGATTTTCAAAGGGGCCACCGGGCAGGGCCTTCACCGCCTGCTGCACAATTTTGCAGGACTCGCGCATCTCCTTCATGCGCACTCGATAGCGGGCCAGGCAATCCCCCTCTGGGTAAACCGCCACCTCCCAGTCGAAGTCGTCGTAGCACTCGTAGTGATCCACCTTGCGCAGATCCCAGTTGACGCCGCAGGCCCGCAGCATGGGCCCAGACAGGCCCCAGTTGATGGCATCTTGCTTGGAGATGACCCCTATCCCTTCCAGCCGCCGGCGGAAGATGGGGTTGTCGGTAACCAGCCGCTCGTACTCATCTACCTTGGGCAGGAAGTACTCGCAAAAATCGAGGCATTTTTCCGTCCAGCCGTAGGGCAGATCCACCGCCACGCCCCCGACGCGGAAGTAGTTGTTGTTGATGAGGCGCATGCCGGTGACGGCTTCAAACAAATCCAAGATCCACTCCCGCTCCCGCATGGCGTAGAGGAAGGGGGTTTGGGCGCCCAGGTCGGCCAAGAAGGGGCCAAACCAGAGCAGGTGGTTGGTGATGCGGGTCAGCTCCAACATGATCACCCGCAGGTAGCTGGCCCGCCGGGGCACCGGGATCCCAGCCAGTTTCTCGACGGCGTTGACGGTGATGGCCTCGTTGAACATGCCGGCACCGTAGTCCCAGCGGGAGACGTAGGGCAGGTACTGCACCACGGTGCGGTTTTCGGCAATTTTTTCCATGCCGCGGTGCAGATAGCCAATCACCGGCTCGCAGTCGACGATGTTTTCGCCATCGAGGGTGACCAGCAGGCGCAAGACCCCGTGCATAGAAGGATGGTGCGGCCCAAAGTTGAGCAGCATCCGGTCAGTACGGGTCTCGATCATGGGCATGGGCATGGCCGCCGCCTCCGCAACTGAAGAATGTTTATGGTCTGCAACATTTGCAGTATAGCGGCTTTCCCGCGGTTCCTCGAGCTCTCGGGCCATCAGGGATCCCAATTCTTGCTATTGAGGAGCTCTTGATGACTCAGCTAACGTGAAAAAAAGGAGGGAGAGCAATGGCTGGTTCCCCTACAAACAGCTCCTCTCGACGGGAGCAGCAGCATCCGCAATACGACACCGATCGGGCTCTTCTCAACGAGCTGATGGCCCAAGTGCAGGAGAGCCCCCCCTCGGATTGGGTGCTGGCCGAAGTGGCCCGTCTGCGCATCCGCTACCACGGCTTTCCCGGCGCCTGGGATCTGCAGCGGGATTTGGATCAGATCTTGGAACAGTGGGGCCTGAGCGAAGAGGAGCTGTTTGCCCGCACCCGCCAGATCCACGCCCGCGGCCAGGTCTACGGCCGCAGCTTCAGTACACGGGATGACTGGGCCTAGGCAGCAGCCTTTATGGAAGGGTGTCTATCCTTCTGCCCCCTTTTTTGGCAAAAGAGGGGAGTTCCTCCATCCTTCATCAGCACCTGGGAAACTAGGAAGCCTGGAGCTGCTCGGCAAAGATGGGATCCAGAGGCACATCCAAAGCGGCGATGACCTTGGTCCAGAAGTTCATAAAGCCAATCCAGGCCGAGAGCTCCACCAGATCTTCGTCTGACCAAATGGTTTTGAGGCGGGCAAAGAAGCTGTCGGTCACCACCATGCTGGGCACGGTCATGCGCTCGGCGTACTCGATGGCCAGCTTCTCGGCTTCGGTGTAGAGGGCGCTGGTGCGGGCCTGGGCCACCGCGGCAATTTTGGCCGGGGAGGCGCCGTGTTTTTGCGCCTGCAGGGTGTGGTAGGGCAGGCAGTAGTGGCGGCAGCCGTTGATCTGGGCAATGCGGATGCTGACCAGCTCTTTTAGCTCCTCGGGCAGGTTGGGGTTGTCGGTGTGCAGCGCTCCGTACAGGTTCATCACCGCCCGCATCAGCTGCGGCTTGTGGGCCATTACCTGTAGCGGGTTGAGGGCGGTGCCATAGGTTTTTTCTAGGCTTTCGTAAACCTTCTGCAGTTGCTTGTCGGCTTTTTCCGGAGGAACAGGAGGGATCCGCATGGATGATCTGTAAAAAATTGCAGCATTCTCGACTTTAGCGCGTTTGGGGGATATCTCCTCCTGCCCGCCACAACTAATTGCCCAAGGACTGCTCGAGGGCTTCTACCTGCTGTTGGGTAGCTGTAGCCCCTTGGTTGAGGGTTTGCTGGAGCTGTTCCCGCGATTGGTAGATCTGCAGCGGCCCTCCCTGGGGGATCCCTTGCTGGGCGGCTTCTGGGCTGGCCTGCTCTGGACTTGGCTCTGAACTGAGCGGGTTGCGGTAGAGCCGGTTCACCACCAGAAAGCCCACCAGCACTACGGCAGTTGCCACCAAAAGTCGAACCATACCCGGATCCCTTGCAAGCGTCTAGTTCTAGAATGCCCAAAAAGAGTATCAGGTATCAGAGGTCGGGCAAAATGGCGCAGACTGCTCAGCCGGTGCGGGTTGGCATTGGCGGCCCGATGGGATCCGGGAAGACCGCCCTGGTGGAAAAGCTCTGTCTGGCACTGCGGGATCCCTTGTCTTTGGCCGTGGAGACTAATATACCCGCGAAGATGCCGAGTTTTTGGTGCGGGCCAAGGCGCTGGCGGCGGAGCGGATCATCGGCGTGGAGACCGGCGGCTGTCCCCACACGGCCATTCGGGAAGACGCCTCCCTCAACCTCGATGCCATTCAGGAGCTGGAGCGCCGCTTCTGTCCCCTGAATCCCATCTTGGTGGAATCGGGAGGGGATAACTTGGCGGCCACCTTCAGCCCAGAGCTGGTGGATGCCTGCATCTATGTTATTGATGTGGCCGAAGGGGACAAGATCCCGCGCAAGGGGGGCCGGGGATCACCCGCTCCGACCTGCTGGTGATCAACAGGATCGACCTGGCGCCCTATGTGGGGGCGGACTTGGGGGTGATGGAACGGGATGCCCGCCGCATGCGGGGAGACAGGCCCTTTGTCTTTACCAACCTGCGCACGGGCGAGGGACTGGATCAGATCCTGAGCTGGCTGAAGCGGGAGGTGCTCTTTTGCCCCATCCAGGCTAACTCCCCCTCTGTAAGCCGCCTGTGACCTTCGGCAAGGCCCTCTTGAAGATCAGCCGCCAAGGCGAACATGCCCGCATTTGGGAGTATTCTCAGGCCCCCCTGCAATGGCTGGGATCCCCCGGTGAGCCGCCCCTCTATTACCTGCGCAACCCCAACGGCGGCCTGCTGGGCGGGGATCGCCACCGCATCGCGATCGAGCTGGGGGCAGGCGCAGGGCTGGCAATTCGCACCCAGGGGGCAACCCGCCTCCACCCCGGCCTGATCCGGCAACAGGCCAAGGTCAAGCTGGCCCCCACCAGCCAACTGATCTGGATCCCTCACCCGACCATTCCCGGCGCAGGAGCAGACTTCCGCCAACAGGTGCAGATCGAGCTGGATCCCAGTGCCCGCCTGGCCTATGCCGAGATCTGGACGGCCGGGCGGCTGGCCATGGGGGAATGCTGGCAGTTTCGGCGCCTTTCCAGCAGCTTGCGGGTTTGGGTCGCTGCCGGGAGCCCATCTGCTAGCCGCCAGAAAAAGCTCTGGCTGCAAGAACACATCGATCTCCGCTTTCCCCACCAGCATGTCTCCACCGCGTCGGTGCTGGGATCCCATCTCTGCTGGGGATCCCTGTATTTGCTGGGGGACTGGCCGGAACCCACTTGGCCGACCGTTCACGTCAGCGGGACAGAATCCCCACACTGGCTGGTCAAGTCTCCGGATCCCGTCTGTCAGGGCTGGATCCTGCGCCAGGTGGGGCCACAGGCAGAGGCCATCTGGCAGCAGTTCGGCCAGGTTGTGCAACAGCTTGCCGCGGCCCAGAGAAGCTCAAGCCAGGGGTGGTAGGCTAGGGCTGGCTTCACCCGACCCGTTGCCCGAGATCATGAACGCGGCCCGACGCATTATCAAACGTTCTGTTCGCAAGGGACGAAGTCGCTGGCTGCTCCTCTACGAAAGAGGAATGGCTCTGCTGGCCCTGAGCAACCTGTGCTGGGTGCTCTTCGACCTCAGCTACGTGCCCTGGCGGGACTTTTGGCTCCAGGGGCGGGTGCAGATCTTCGGCGCCTTTGGCCCTCCCATTCCCCTGCCCATCCTCTCCCAACAGACCAGCCGCTCCCCGGTAACCGACCTGTATGACCCGGTGAAAGGCATTGAGCCCAACCCGGAAACCCAGCGCTACTTGGCCCTGGTGGATGAGCTGCGCCAGGTCACCCTGCGCTTTGGGGTGGAGTCGGAAGCGGCGGCGCCGCTCCTGGCCCGCTTGCGGCAACTGAGCGACGAGATGATCGAGACCAACCCCTTTCAGGCCGCCAACAAAACCGGCCAGTTTGTGCGCATCCTCAACTTGATGCGGGAGCACATCCCCGGAGCCGACTCGGCCAGGGCCGCCTTCGCCCGCTTCTGGACTGCCGAATACTTGGCCAGCGTCGATCCCAAAGACGGGATCGAATTTTTCCAGGCCCGGCTGCGCCCCCTCTTCGAGACCAACTACTCCCGCCCCATCGGCGAGAGCGGCAGCCCCGTGGACTTTTTTCCGCTGCTGGATTTTCCCTTTGTGTTGCTGTTTGGGCTGGAATTTGTCCTGCGCACGGTGGCCATCAGCCGCCGCTACACCGGCGTCAATTGGCTGGATGCCATGCTCTGGCGCTGGTACGATGTGCTGCTGCTGTTGCCCTTTTGGCGCTGGCTGCGGGTGATCCCCGTCACCATCCGGCTGGGACAGGCGCAGTTGCTGGATCTGGAGCGGGTCCGGGCCCAGGTAAGCCAGGGCTTTGTCACCAACTTCGCCGAAGACCTGACCGAGGTCATCGTCGTGCGGGTGATCAACCAAATCCAGGCATCCATCCAGCGGGGATCCCTGCCCCTGCTGCCGGCAGCCGATCCCTCCCGCAGCTACATCGACCTCAACGAGATCAACGAGCTGGAAGCCATTGCCAACCTGGTTTTTCGCACCGTCCTCTACCGCGTCTTGCCCCAGGTTCAGCCGGAGGTGGAGCAATGGCTCCGCTACAACCTGGATGGCCTGCTCAAACAACTCCCCGCCCTGCAAACCCTGGAACGGCTGCCCGGCCTCGGATCCCTGCCCAGCCAACTGACGGAGCGCCTGGCCGGCGAGCTGACCACCACCACCTACAAAGCCTTGACCAACAGCTTCGAGGATCCCGTCGGCTCCAAGCTGGTGGCCCAACTGTTGCGGCGATTTGGCGAAGTCTTGGCAGGTGAACTTACCCAGCAACATGCTCTGGATGAGATCCGCTCCCTGCTGCAAGACTTGCTGGAAGAGATCAAGATCAACTACGTAGAGCGCCTCTCCCAGGAAGATCTGGAGGAGGTGATGGAGCAAACCCGCAAGCTGCGGCAAAAAGCCCAGCAACTCGAGCAAGCCCGCGGCGCGTAGGGGTGGTTGACGAGGTTTCGCCGGTTCAGTAGGATAATGGTTCAAGCCTGGGCGAGTGGCGGAACTGGTAGACGCACCGCACTCAAAATGCGGCGGGAAACCGTGTCGGTTCGAATCCGACCTTGCCCATGGCAAAGCGACTCTAGCCTTGGCGTTTGCTCTTGAGAAGGAGCTGCCTCCATCGACAGGATCCCACTCCGGCAACTGGCTTTTCCGAGCTGCGTAAACTACCCGGCTCCGACCGCCCCCCCTTCCCTCCCAACCCCCCGTATACGGGGGGCAGGGGGATTGAGGGGGGTACAGTGCGGGGCTGCTGCGGCTTCTAGCTGAGGGGTTCCGGTTAGATGGCAGCCCAGAAGCCTGCAAAGCCGTGAAGGGTACCTTGCCGATTGCCTGGGGAACCTGGGCTCCTTTGGGGGATGGCAAGCTGGCGGTGGCCTTTGGGGTCTTTTGCTAGGGAGAGGGAGAAAGCTCCCCGCCGGCTGATCCCAAGCGGCGCACCAGTTGCCAACCCTCTACCTCGGCCAAAGGCTGCAGCCCCAAATCCTGGAGCGATAGCTGCTGAGCTTGGACGGGAGAGACCCACAGGTAATCCCCATGTTCTCCTGCTTGCAGGGCGGCGTCATCCACCCATCGCCCTGGGTTGGGGGTGTAAAAGGCGATGGCCTGGGCCTGACAGACATCTGGCAGACCACTGCGGCCAATGTCCACTACGGGGAAATCGCCCTTGTCAGAGCCCAGCATCTGTTTCCAGTCCAGCTGGGCAAAGGCGGGATTGAAATTGCCGAAGTCAGGCCGCAGAACAATGCTGACCATGGTGAGGATGCTGGCAGCTAGAAGCGTGCCCACCCAGAGTTCGCCGGCATAATGCAGCACCCGCCGCCAGCTCCAGATCGCTGGCAAGAGCAGATACAACAGGCCGATCGCCATCAATGGCCAAGCGTGGGGTTGGAGCAGACCCAGTCCCTCGACGTCCCGCCTGACGGCCACCCCCAAACCCAAAAGCAGGGTTCCCACCGCCGCCAGCCCCCAAGAGAGCACCTGGGCTAGGGGGGGTTTGTTTCGCCGAGAACCTCGTCCCGCTGTTGCCACCGAGCCGGTGCGGAGCGGAAACGGCAGAGCTTGATCGAGGACTACCCCCGCCAGGAGAGCCAGCCAGGGATAGAGCTGTACCGTGTAGTAGGGGGTTTTGGTGGGGTAGAGCTGCAAGAGCAAAAACAACAGCAGGGGGAAAGACCAAACCAGCAGGGTGGATCCCGGCTTTTGCCGCAGCAGCAGCCAGCCTCCCACCAAGGCCAAAACTGTCCAAGGGAAGCCATGGATCGGGATGTGCCAAAAGTAGTACCAGCCGCTGGCATCGGCATGGAAAGGTTCTCGCCCCAGATCCCACACCTTCCCCACCAAAGCAGCTAACACCTTTGGGCCGTGCACCCCTACAGCCGGCACTAGCCACAGGCCAAAGATCCCCAAGCCCAGGCCAATTGCCAGCCAAAATTGGGCAGATCCCAGCCAGTGCCGCCGCTGCTGCCACAGGTAGGGGATCAAAGCCACCGCCGGCAGCAGGATCATGGCGCTCTTCATCAAAAGGCCCAGTCCAAAGGCCACTCCCGCCAACCAGAACCAGCGCCGGTGGCCGCGGATGCCGTTCACTAGGCCTAGGATCCCCAGGAGCTCCAGGCAGGTTAGAGGCACATCCTGCCCCACCAGCCGCCCCTGCTGCACCCAGAGGTAGCAGAGGGGCAAAACCGCCATGCCCAAGAGGGCCGCCCGGGTTGGCAAAAAGGCTCGCCCAATCCAGCCCACCAGAGGAATAGAAAGCAGAGCCGCCAGGATCCCGGGCAGCCGCGCCGCCCATTCGTTGATGCCGTAGAGGGCAAAGCTGAGGGCCACGCTCCAGGTGAGCAGAGGGGGTTTCTCGAAAAAAGGCTCCCCCAAAAAAGTCGGCCCCAGCCAGTTGCTCCCCCGCAGCAGCTCGCGGGCCATCTGGGCATAAAAGCTCTCGTCGCAGCCGGCCAAACTGGGATCCGCCCCCGAGAGCACAAACAGCGGCACTGCCAGGCCCATGATCACCAGGCTCAGGCCCCAAAAGGACAGCAGGTGCGGGTCGCGGCGAAACTGCACAAAAGAGCTGGATCCGGGCAGGGATCCCCCGCCAGGAGAACTGCCCAAACGGTTGGGGTTGCCGAAAGGACGCATGAACAAGCCCTCTGGAACGACACCAAGTAGCCGCTCTGACCAGACTAAACTCTGCGACAAGGGATCTGGCCTTTTTTTAGCGCTACGCACCACTGACGCGAAGGGGAAGCTCCAGGGATCCAGAGGCGCTCTCCAGCTTATCTGCCAGACAGGTCAAGCCCTGAAACCAGCATGGGGTTGCAGGTGCAGTTCGACCATAGTAGAAGTTCTCCCCCGTCGGTGAACTCCCAAAACTCAGCCCTGGTGGATCGCAGCTCTTGGCAGATGCTCTCAACAGCCTCGACAACACCGAGGTGGCCACCAGTTCTTGCAGAGCCTCTGCATCCTTCCCGCCCCCACCGGTTTCAGGCGGCGAGGGCGACGCCCAACCCAATTGGGAGCTGTGGGTATCTCGTTCACGGTGGCTCTGCCCAGCAAGGGGCTGCCTCAATACTCACTTAGCAGAGCTTCCACAAACTCGTAGCTGGAAAAAGGCCGCAGGTCCTCCAGCCCTTCGCCGGCGCCGATAAAGCGGATGGGCAAGTGCATCTGCTGGGTAATGGCCAGGGCAATCCCCCCCTTGGCGGTGCTGTCCAGCTTGGTGAGGATGACGCCGGTTAGCTTGGCCACTTCGGCAAACACCTGGGCCTGGCGCAGGCCGTTTTGCCCTTGGGTGGCATCCAAGACCAAGAGGCTTTCCACCTTGGCTTCGGGAGCTTTCTTGTCAATGATGCGGCGGATCTTGGCCAGCTCCTCCATCAGGTTTTTCTTGTTTTGCAGGCGGCCTGCCGTATCCACCAGCAGCAGCTCCGTACCTCTGGCCTTGGCGGCGTTGATGGCATCAAACACCACGGCTGCCGGGTCGGCATTGGGAGACGGGTTGGCGATGACCTCCACCCCCGCCCGTTCTGCCCAGATCTTGAGCTGCTCGACGGCAGCAGCGCGGAAGGTATCGGCGGCAGCAATTAGACACTGGTAGCCGGACTCGCGGGCCACATGGGCAATTTTGCCGATGGTGGTGGTCTTGCCCACCCCATTCACGCCGACGATCAGCCAAATGTTGAGCCTGCCCCGCTGCGGCGCAAAGGTGGGATCCCCTACTGTCAGCATCTGGCGCATCTGCTGCTTGAGGTACTTCACCGCCTCCTCGGGGGGCACCACCTCCTCGCGCATGCGTTTTTGCAGGGCCTGGATGATCTGCTCAGTGGCCTCAACTCCCACATCCGCCTGCAGCAGCATCGTCTCAATTGTTTCGACCGCCTCTTGATCAAGAGGCCCCCGGCCTATTAGAGCCTTTAACTGGTTGATCAGGTTGAGGCGGGTTTTGCCCAAGCCTCGCCGCAGCTTTTGCAGCCAGGAGATCTCTTCTACGGAGATCTCTTCGGGCTTGCGCCCTTGGGCTGCCAGGATCTCGGCTGACCAGCGAAAGCCCTCGTCGAAAACCACCTCTTCCGCCGCCGGCTCTGGGGGCGGGGCAGCCACGGCTGCCGCCATTGGCTCCGGTTCCTCCACAGCGGTTGCCTTTAGGGCTTGCAGGCGCTCGGCAGCACGGGGGGCCAGATCAAAGAAGGAGGCCGCAGCAGCCGACTGCTCAGGAGGCGATGGGGGAGAGACTGCCTCAGTTGCTGCAACTGCTGGGGCAGAGCCCTCGCTTGCAGGCGATTCTGCTGCAGGGGTGGCTGGGGAGACAACCTTTGCTTGAGTGGCTTGGGCAGCAGCTCGCGCTTTCAGGTTGGCATAGGCGGCCTTGGCAAAAGCCAAATAGTCCTCCGGCGACATCGCTGCCGACTCTGCCGCTGGGGGAGGCGTCGACTCGGCATTTGGGGGAGAAGATTCTGCTTCGCCCTTGAAGTCGGTGTAGCGACGGCGAAACCAATCGAAGGCCATAATCCCACCTCTACTTTTGTTTTCCAGTTTGGCAGAGCAGCTCTCTTTCGGGAGCGCGGCTCTGCAATCCTGGGGAACGGCGCAGCTCCTTCAAGCGAACACCACAGTCTTGTTGTGGTAGACCAGCACGCGATTTTCCAGGTGATAGCGCACGGCCCGGGCCAGGACTAGGCGCTCCATGTCGCGGCCCTTGCGAATGAGGTCGGCTACTGTGTCGCGGTGACTTACCCGCACCACGTCCTGCTCGATGATCGGCCCTTCGTCCAGCTCCTCGGTGGCGTAGTGGGCGGTGGCGCCGATGATCTTGACGCCCCGCTGGTGGGCGCGCTGGTAGGGGTTGGCGCCGGCAAAGGCAGGCAGGGTGGAGTGGTGAATGTTGATCACCGGCGGCGCCTGGCGGAGCAGCCACCCGCTCAGCACCTGCATGTACTTGGCCAAGACCACCAGGTCAATGCGATATTCCTGCAACAGGGCGAGCTGGCGGGCCTCTGCCTCGGCCTTGTTCTCCGGAGAAACAGGGATGTGGTAGTAGTCAATGCCAAAAGAGCGGGCCAGCGGCTCCAAATCGGGATGGTTGCTGATGATCAAAGGAATCTCCGCCAGCAGCTCCCCAGCCCTCTGCCGCCAGATGAGATCCAGCAGACAGTGGGGCTGCTTGCTAACCCACACCGCAATGCGCCGGCGCGTGTCGGAAAAATGCAGCTCCCAGTTGGCCTGGATCCCGCGGGCAATCCCAGAGAAAGCGGGGACAATCTCCGAGCGTTCCAAGCGAAAGCCCTCTAGGTCCCACTCGATGCGGCTCAGGAACAGCCCTGCCTCGAGATCTGTGTGGTGGTCGGCGTGAAGAATGTTGCCGTCGTAACTGTAGATAAAGTTAGAGAGCTTGGCTACCAGCCCTTTTTGATCGGGGCAAGAGACCAACAGGGTGGCCATGGGCATAGAGGCGCAAAGAGCTCGCCCCTTTACCCTAGGGCCTGGATCGGTCTCCGAGCAAGCACCCCTGGCCAAGGGGTTTCAGTCCTGTCGGTTGATCTCCTGCAACAACCAGGGATCCACCGGCCGACCATCCCAACGCCTGAGGTCGATGCGAATCCCCATCGTCGCCGAGGAGCCGGCAGGGGGCAGCTCCTGGTGAGATCTCGGAGTCGGAGGGGTTTTGGCCGTGTTGCCGCAGCCCGGCTGCTACCTCCGCCGGAGCAAAACGAACAGGTGCGTGATCTCCATGCCGAAACAGAGCAGGTTGCAGCGGGGCATAGACTAGGCAGCATCCGCCGTTGACGAGCCCTCGGACGGGGATGCGGCGGCCACAGGCTCTGCTTCGGCAGCCGGCTTTGTGGACGGGTCGGCTGTGCCGGTCGAGTTGGTTTGGGTTGGGGCTGGAGCTGCTGTTTTGGCGCCCTTGGGAGCGGCTGTGCGGGCGGCCTTTTCCAGCTCCTCGGCTTCCTGGGTTAACTGGGCCTCAAACTCTCTGGCGGCATCCTGCAAGCTGCGCAAGGTTTTGGCTAGGGCACGGCCAATCTCCGGCAGCTTGCGCGGCCCAAACACCAAGAGGGCCACCGCAAAGATAACCAGCATTTCCGGCAGTCCAACGCCTAGAAAGTTCATAAGCCCTGGGATCCCTTCGCTTCCCTAGCCTGACATCTTCTTGCCCTTGGCCGCAAGCACTTTCCCCCCTCCAGGGCTTGGGGCTTTCTTGGCAAAGGGCTGTTGCCGTCTTGGCTGGGCTGGCCGGCCAAGCCAATTGGAATGGTAAAATTGCGCTATATCGCTACTTTAATGATTGGCCTAGGCTTGCCCATGCTCCAAATTCTCCAGAAGCTCCTTGGGGATCCCAACGATCGCAAGATCCGCAAGTACCTGCCTGTTGTCAAGCTGATCAACTCGCTGGAGATTGAGATCGCCTCCCTTTCGGATGCGGAGCTCAGGGCCAAGACCACCGAGTTTCGCCAGCGCTTGGATAGAGGGGAGTCCCTCGACGATCTCCTGCCCGAGGCTTTTGCAGTGGTGCGGGAAGCGGCCAAGCGGGTTCTCAACTTGCGCCACTACGATGTGCAGCTCATTGGCGGCATGGTGCTGCACGAGGGCCAGATTGCCGAGATGAAAACTGGCGAAGGGAAAACCCTGGTCGCCACCTTGCCTGCCTATCTCAACGGCCTGACCGGGAAAGGGGTTCACATCGTTACTGTCAACGGCTACTTGGCCCGGCGGGACTCGGAGTGGATGGGGCAGGTGCACCGCTTCCTGGGCCTGACCGTCGGCCTGGTGCAAGAGGGCATGTCCACCGACGAGAAGCGGCGCAGCTACCACTGCGACATCACCTACTGCACCAACAGCGAGCTGGGCTTCGACTACCTGCGGGACAACATGGCCACCGACATCAAAGAGGTGATGCAGCGGCCCTTTAACTACTGCATCATCGACGAGGTGGACTCCATCCTCATCGACGAGGCCCGCACTCCCCTGATCATCTCCGGCCAGATGGCCCGCCCCTCCGAAAAATACCTCAAGGCGGCTCAGGTGGCGCGGGAGCTGATCCGGGACGAGCACTACGAGGTGGACGAAAAAGCCCGCAACGTCATCCTCACCGACGAAGGGTTTGAGGCGGCGGAGCGGCTGCTGGGGGTCTCCGACCTGTTCGATCCCAAGGATCCCTGGGCGCACTTTGTCTTTAATGCAGTGAAGGCCAAGGAGCTCTTCATCCGGGATGTCCACTACATCGTCCGCAACCAAGAGGTGGTGATCGTGGACGAGTTCACCGGGCGGGTGCTCCCCGGTCGCCGCTGGTCGGACGGGCTGCACCAGGCGGTGGAGGCCAAGGAGGGGGTGCCGATTCAAAACGAGAGCCAAACCCTGGCCACCATCACCTACCAAAACCTCTTCCTGCTCTACCCCAAGCTCTCCGGCATGACAGGCACTGCCCGCACCGAGGAAGCCGAGTTCAGCAAAACCTACAACCTAGAAGTCACGGTGATCCCCACCAACCGGCCCATTCGCCGCAAAGATGCCCCCGATTTGGTGTACAAGACCGAAAACGCCAAGTGGAAAGCGGTCGCCGAGGAGATTGCCCACATGCACGCCCAGGGGCGCCCTGTTTTGGTGGGAACCACCAGCGTGGAGAAATCCGAACGCCTCTCGGCCATGCTCAAGGAAATGGGGATCCCCCACAACCTCCTCAACGCCAAACCGGAGAACGTGGAACGGGAGGCGGAAATCATCGCCCAGGCAGGACGCAAAGGTGCTGTAACCATTGCTACCAACATGGCCGGGCGGGGCACGGATATTATTTTGGGCGGCAATCCGGAGTACATGGCCCGCCTCAAGCTGCGGGAACGGCTGATGCCCAAGCTGGCCCAACTGGACGCCGACAACCCCCTGGGATCCGTTCCCATGGTGGGACGGGGCGGTGGGCAAGGGTTTGGCGGAACCTCGCCCAAGCCGAAAAAATCCTGGACGGTGGTCTCTCCCAACTTTTACCCCTGTGAGCTGTCGGCCCGCACCAGCCAGGCTTTGGACGAGGTGGTGGCAGCCGCAGTGGCCAAGTACGGGTTGAACCGTCTGCCGGAGCTGGTGGTGGAAGATCTCATCGCGGTGGCCTCGGAGAAGGCGCCGGTGCAGGATCCTCTGATCTTGCAACTGCGGGAGGTCTACAACAGCATCAAGGCCGAGTACGAAAAGGTCACAGAGGCCGAACACGAGGAGGTGGTGCGGCTGGGGGGCTTGCATGTCATCGGCACGGAGCGCCACGAGTCCCGCCGCATCGACAACCAGTTGCGGGGCCGCGCCGGACGGCAAGGAGACCCTGGCTCCTCGCGCTTTTTCCTCAGCCTAGAAGACAACCTGCTCAAGATCTTCGGTGGCGAGCGGGTGGCCAAGCTGATGGACATGTTCCGGGTAGACGAAGACATGCCCATCGAGCACCCGCTGCTTTCCAGCAGCCTGGAGAACGCGCAGCGCAAGGTGGAAGTGTATTACTTTGACCTGCGCAAACAGGTGTTCGAGTACGACGAGGTAATGAACAACCAGCGGCGGGCCATCTACTCGGAGCGGCGGCGCATCCTGGAAGGGGAGAACCTCAAACCCAAGATCCTCGACTACATGCGCAAGACCGTTGAAGAGATCGTGCGGGCCCACGTCAACCCGGAGCTGCCGCCGGAAGAGTGGGAAATCGACAAGCTGACCGCCAAGATGCAGGAGTTTGTGCCCCTGCTCAAAGAGAACCTCAAGGCCGACGACTTGCGGGATCTCTCCTATCAGGAAATCCTAGACCACCTGATCAAGCAGGCGGAGCTGGCCTACGAGGCCAAAGAGGCTTTCTTGGATACGTTCGAGCCCGGCTTGATGCGGAAGGCGGAGCGCTTTTTCCTGTTGCAGCAGGTGGACACCCTCTGGCGGGAGCACCTGCAGCAGATGGAGGCCTTGCGGGAAGCGGTGGGCCTACGGGGTTATGGGCAACGGGATCCCCTCATCGAATACAAGAACGAGGGCTACGAGCTGTTCCTGGAGATGATGGACAACATCCGCCGCAACACGGTCTACAACCTGTTCGTTTTCACGCCCCAGCTCGTGCAAGTGCCACAGGTGGCACAAGCCGTCCCGGCGCAGGCAGTGGCTGCCAGCCCCGAGACCGGTGGGGTGGTGGAGGCCGATTTCGCCGAGGACTAGGTTTACCCTATCTCCTGGGAACGACACCTCAGCGTAAGGAAAAGCCCCGACAAGGCGGAGCAATAGCCAGAAGGGATCCCCACTATTGGGGAAGCCGCTTCTCGAAATCCAGATCCGGCAAGGGCAGATTGGCCGAGCCGCCTCCTTGGCCGGTGAGCATGGCCAGGCGGCGGGAGACCTCGTCGTCGAGGGCCATTTCGTCCAGTTGGGCGGCAAGTTGCTCGCTGCGATCCTCGGAGAGCTCGCTCAGGGCGCGCGCCTTGAGCTGGCGAGCTTGGATGGCGTTCTTGGCCGCCTCGAATTGGGACTTGGCCGAGTCAATGCTATAGGCGTTGTTAACGCGGGTCATCTGTTCAAGGGCTTTGTTCACCTCGTAGATGTCTTTGAGGTTGCTCAGCTCGCTCTTGTAGGCCGCCAGCCGCTCTTTTTCGCGGGCCAGCTTTTGCTTGGCAGCGGTGACGTAGCGCTCTGCTGTTTCCACATTCTCCTTAAGCGGGCCGAGAATCGCTTCAATGCGCAGCGCTTCTGCCATGGCCAGGCGGGCGGCTTCTTGATCCCCCCGTTGGGCGGCCAGGCGGGCTTTGTTCTCCAGGGCCCGGTACTCGCGCACCTTTTGCATGTATTTCTGTTCGGCGCGCTGGTAGGCGGCCACCTGGGTGGCGACGGCTTCGGTGAGGCGTTGCACCGTTTCTTGCATGGCCCGCAGCGATTCTTCTGCCACCATCACCGCCCCTGTGCCGCCCTTGTCCACTGGGATCCCCCACAGCCAGTTCCAAGTGCCGACAATAACGCTGCCGGCCCGCTGCCCAAAAATGCCGTAGATGATCTTGCGCGCGCCCATGGCTTGCCTCCTTGTCGATGGCTGACTCCTACTGTATTCAATCTTTTCCGCAACTGGGAAGGTCTGCGGGATCCGGCAGGCCGGCAAAGTCAAACCCCTCTTCTCTCAAGGCCGGGATCAACTGGCGCGTTACCTCGGCTACTTGGGCTCCCCCCTGGACACCATCATGGAGCACGATGAGGGAGCCGGGCCGGACTTGGTTGAGCACCCGCTCCACCACCACGGCCACCGGCGGGCAGAGCCAATCCTCCGGCACCACACTCCACATCACCGGTAAATACCCCCAGGAGCGCAAGTCAGTTAGCGTCCGGGGCCAGAAGAGACCGTTGGGGGGGCGCACGGCCCGATACTCTTCTGGGGTGCCGCCACAGGCAGCCACGAGGGTATCCTGGCTGCGTCGCAAGCTCTGTAGCAGTTCGCCTCGGCTAAGCTGGGTAAACGAGCGGTGCTGCCAGCCGTGCAGGCCAATGCCGTGGCTCTGTTGGCGGATTTTCCGGGCCAGGTGGGGCCAGCGCTGCACCCGTTCCCCCAACACAAAGAAGGTGGCCGGCACCTGAAACTCCTGCAAAACCCGTAAGAGAGCTGGCGTGTGCTGCGGGTGGGGGCCGTCGTCAAAGGTAAGGGCCACCTGCTGCTTAGGATGCGGGGGCAGCTCCCAGAGAGCCTCCGGGAAAAGAGTCTTCAGGCTCCGGTGCAGGAGGGGGTAGAGGGCGGGGGGGAGCATCTGCTGCGGCGAAAAGAGCATGGGCGTCCCTCGTCAACTTTCCAGAGAACCGCGTGTTACCCCTAGCTGGCTGTGGAGCTTCAGCTGGCGCCACAGTTGAGAGCCACTCATCTGGCCCTGAAGGAGTTGCTGGTAACAACGCAGAGTTTGTTGGATCTCCGCAGGAGACTCCTGGAGGAACTCGATGCGCAGATAGCGCAGCCCCAGATCCAGCAGTTTTTGCACATATTCTGCCCCAGTCTGGGCTTTGCCGTTGTAGAGGGTGTTGCGACAGCCGGCATCCGCTTTCAAGATGTGCTCCACATTGGCCCTATCCCTTAGCTTTACCTGGTGTTTTTCGCAGGGGCGACCACAGTTGGTGTAATCCGTGCCGCTGGAGAGAAAGGCGCAGAAGACGCAGTGCTCCATGTGGAACATGGGCATGTGCTGGTGGATGGTAACCTCGTACCAGTGGGCGGGGCCGGCCTCCAGCAGGGATCCCAGTTGCTCGTGGTTGAGGTCATAGGAGGCGGTCAGGCGCTCCAGGCGGTAGCGGGTTTTCAAGTAATGGGCGGCGAGGGGATTGGCCACGTTCAAGGAAAAATCGCCAATGCAGCGCTGGTTGGCAAAAAAGCGCAGGTGGTCGTAGTTGCGCACCAGGTAGCCATCGGCTCCTGCCGCCAACACTTGTTTTAAAATCCAGGTCTCTCCCGGCTTGGTGATGCGGGGTGGGGCCGCCCACAGCTCCACCTCAGGGTGAGCAGCTTTGGTAGCGCGGATAACTTCTCGGTAGCGACGGGGATCCTCAAACTCCAGGTAGATCTGCCGGATGCCACAGGCAAGCGCCGCCGGCACCTGCTCCGGCTCCCGCACCAACACCACTAGCTGGGGCGATCCCAGCTCGGCTTGCTCCTGGGGCGGCAGCAGGTCTTGCCAGCGGGCTTCAGGATTGAGCTGCCAGCGGCGGGGCCGGGCCCGCAGCGCTTGCAACTGCTCCACCGCCTGGCGCCGCATCTGGTTGAGGACGCTGACCGGCAGCATCACCTCTCCCTCCAGGGCGTTGTGCAGGGATCCCAGCCGGAAGGGCGTGCCCCCTAGGCGGCCCAGTTGCTGCCGCAGCTTCTCGTCGGTGAGGGGCTGCTGGCGAGCGGGTTGCAAAGGCAGTGGGGAATCCACCTGCACCACGTGGCCCTCTTCGTCCCGTAGGATCAGGGTCAGTGGCAGTCCAGCCTGGCCGTGCACTTCCAGGTGGATGGGGCGTTGAAAGCGAGGCTGATCCCCGGCATAGCTCTGGCGCAGGCGCTTTTCTAGCTCCGGGTCGCTGGTCTTCCAGAGGCGATCCCCCACCCGCAGGCGTTTGCAGTCAACGGCCCCCCGGGCAAAGCCGAGCCAGGCCAACCCCTGCCTCTCCTGCACGCAGTAAACCCGCCCTCCTTGCTCGGGCAGCTCCGGCTCTCCCTGGTCAAAGACCACCCCATCCCCCGGCTTGAGGGGGGCTTCTAGGCGCACCCCCACCTGATCCCCTTCGATCTTCAGCACCTGCCCCAGGTAAACCCCCCGCTTTTTGCCAAAACGGGCGTGTACCAGCTCCTGGTTGTTGATGCCCCGCAGCCAGCCGGTGGACAAGCCGCGGGAAAAGCTCATCTCCAGCTCATACCATTCCTGGGCTGAGGGCTGCCACGCCTGCCCTGCCCCCAGAGCGTCCAAGGCCCGCCGATAGATGCGCGTTACATTAGCTACATATTCCGGCGATTTCAGGCGGCCTTCAATTTTCAAACAGTGGATCCCCAGCTTGACCAGCTCCGGCAGCACCTCCAGCCCGGCCAGATCCTGGGGGCTGAGTAAATACCGCTTCTCGCCCAAGTCGCGCCGGATCCCGTCCACCACCAGCTCATAGGGCAGGCGACAGGCCTGGGCGCATTCTCCACGGTTGGCCGAGCGTCCTCCCAGGGCTTCGCTGGTCAGACATTGCCCGGAGTAGGCCACGCAGAGGGCCCCATGGACAAACACCTCCAGAGCAATTGGGGATCCCCTCTCTTCCAGATGGGCGCGGATCTTGGCTATTTCCTTGAGGGAACACTCCCGCGCCAGCACCACCACCTCGCAGCCCAGCTCGGCGGCAAACTCAGCTCCCACGCCGCTGGTGACAGTCATCTGCGTCGAGGCGTGGATGGGGAAATCGGGAGAAAGATGCCGAACCAGGCGGGCAATGCCGACATCCTGCACAATGACCGCGTCTACTCCCGCTGCTGTCATCGCGCGGATGTACCGTTCCGCCTCCTCCAGCTCCTCGGGAAAGACCAAGGTATTTAAAGTTACGTAGCCCCGCACCCCGCGCCGGTGCAGCCAGGCCATCAGCTCCGGCAAATCCGCTTCGGTGAAGTTGCGGGCGCGCAGGCGAGCGTTGAACCGTTCCAGCCCGAAATAGATGGCATCGGCTCCGTTTTCCACCGCCGCCTTTGCACACTCCCAATCCCCCGCTGGCGCAAGCAGCAGCGGCAGCTCGGCGGGCAAGGCCGCCGCCAGACGTTCGGTTTTGAGGGAACTTATCGAAGCGCTCATGAGAAGAACCCTGAGAAAAAACAAGGGATCCTCTCCCATTCAAAAGCAAAAAACCTGAGAGCAGGATCCCCCTTGCCTCAGGCCAAGCCCTACTGCCGGCGGGCCCTTGACAACGCAAAAGACCGAGGTCTCAGAAAGCCTCAGACCGTCCGCCAACTACAGCGCTAGCAGCACATTCAGGATCCCGGTGAGAATGGCACTGAACAGGGCCAGCGTAATGTAGCGGCCAACAGCCGGGTCTTCCCCCAGGAGCCGGTCGGAGGCGCTGATGGTAAAAAACAAAGACCACGCGTAAACTACCCGGCTCCGACCGCTAAGCGGTACGGAGCGGGCTTTCAGTAGCCCTGAGCCTGTTCTGCTCTACCAGAGAACAAAACAGGCCCGAACCTCTAGGCTGGTTTACGACAGCCCCCAAAAGCGCAATCACATTCGCACCATTCAAATCCGCATCCCCTTCCCATCCACAGTGCCCACACTTGAACGACTTGCCACTGCGGTAGGATTGCGCAGGATCGGGATGGATGTGTAAACATTTGTGACAGGTCTGCGACGTGTAGGCAGGCGGCACAAGAACCAGAGAAACCCCTGCAACTCTCGCCTTGTATTCCAGAAACTGGCGTAGCTGGTAGAACGCCCAACTGTTGGCCCTGCGCCGCTCGGTTTTGCTGCGTGGCTGTTGATTGACCCTTTCCCGGATCCCTGTCAGGTCTTCCAGGGCGATAGCGCTGTTGGTAGCTTTTGCCCTAGAGACAATAGCTTTAGAGATGCGATGATTGACCCACGCCTGAAAGCGCCTCTCCTTGCCAGACAGCCGTTGCAACAGTTCTCTGCATCTGCGCCGCGAACTGCGGGTGCCCTTACTGGCTTTGCGTTGGAGTACCGCCCTCAACCGGGAGTAGTGGTCTCGGACTTTGTTCAACTGCTGTCCATTCCAGTTGTCCCCCTCTGACGTATGGGCAATATCTGTCCTCCCCAAGTCCACCCCGATCACCTTGTCGGTATCTTGTTGCTTGGGTGGCTTTTTCTCTACGCAAATCTGGATGTAGTAGGAGCCATCCTTCCGCTGGACTAGGGTGGCAGCTTTTGGGTTAGAACCAGCCAGCATTCCCCTCTGGTAGTTACCAATGGCTAGCTCAAAGCGTTCTCTCCCTTCAACCGTGGTCAGCGACACCGTCCAGTCTTTCTCGCGGAATGAAAAGATACGTGCGTCGTAGGTAACGAACCTACGCTTGAACTCTTTAACCGGACGGTTGCGCTGTCTCGCCACTTTGCGAGCGCCTGCCACCCGTCTGCACACCTGTTGAGCCAAGTTACTGGACAAGCCGAACCGGGCCCGGATTTCGCGGTAGCACAGAGACTGGAGCTTAACGGCGTTGGCGACTTTCTCGGGTGTGTTTTGGTTGACCCAGTTCAAGGCTTGGCCAAAAGCCTCCAAAGTCGCGTCCAATTTGGCGGCTTGCGACGGGGACACCTTGAGCTTGCAGGATATGGTCAGGACTTGGCTCATAAGTTCATTGTACTTCATCAAAGCGCATTCCTCCCGACACTGACCCTACGGGTACAGTGCGGGGCTCCTGCGATTTCTAGCTGAGTGGCGTTGATGGTCTCAAACTGGTTGAATTCAGGGGTGAAGATCTTAGCCATCGTGAAATGCTCCCTACGCCTGGGTGTTTGTACCACCTTAACAAAAGTTAACGCTAGCTGCCACGTTCGCACAGCTACATCAGGGGGGCAGAGTCAGCGCAATATCACTTTGGGAGAAAGCAACAACGTCAGGGATCCCTGGCAATAGTCGATACGGCCTTCTGCAAAGCGCACCTGGGCCAAGCCTGCCTTTTTGAGGGTAATGGCCTGGGGATTGGCCGGCTGCAGGCCAATAGCCGCCTGTATCCACAGGCTCAGATCCGGCTGGTGGCCGACCAAGGCCAGAGACGTGAAGGGATCCCGCTCCGCCTGCCAGCGCACCAGGTCGGCGAAGCTGCCGTCCGGGGCCAGCGGCTCAAACACTTCTAGAGCTTCGGCCAAGTTCTCGTCGAAAAAAATCTCCGCCGTCTGCCGCGCCCTCACAAGGGGACTGGTGAGCAGGAGATCCCACTTCCAGCCCATATCCTTGAGTTGGCGGGCAATTTTGCGGCAGCGCTTGCGTCCCTCATCGGTCAAGGCGCGAAAAGCGTCCTCCACTCCCGCTTGCGCTTCTTCGGCTATGCCGTGGCGAATAAAATCCACAGCCACTTCCTGGACGGAAGCCCGCTTCTCGGCTTCAGCCTGATTGCTTCCCTCTGGCCCGAGCTCAAATGTCATCGGCCCTTGCACGCTTTCTCACTCCTTCAGTCCAGAATACCCCGCTCGGCTTGGAAAAAGCTCGCCTGTTCAGCCTGACCCTCCGGCAGAAAATTGCAGGCGCCTGCTGCGGCCTAAAACAAAAGCCCAGAAAGTTGTGATAGAATTGCTTGAAGTGACAGGTATGTACTGTTTCAGGAGTTCTCCAAGCATGTCTGCAGCAATAGACGTCGCTGATGCTACCTTTGAGGCAGAGGTGCTGCGTAGCGATATTCCGGTCTTAGTGGATTTCTGGGCGCCCTGGTGTGGCCCATGCCGGATGGTGGCTCCTGTGGTTCAGGAGATAGCCGAGCAGTATGCCGGCAAGGTTAAGGTTGTGAAAATTAATACAGACGAGAATCCCCAAACTGCCAGCCAGTATGGCATTCGCAGCATTCCCACTTTGATGCTCTTCAAGGGAGGCCAGAAGGTCGATGTGGTAGTCGGCGCTGTGCCCAAGGCAACTCTAACGACAATTCTGGAGAAGCACTTCGACACGCCTGCCGAGAGCTAAGGTCCTAGCAGGAGGAGCGGCCCTCAACGCTTCAGAGCGCTATGTTTGGATCCGGGGGTAAGGCCTAAGTAGCATTTAGCGTCGATAGCCTATTGCAGTAAAAAGTAATGACAGAGAACTCTGGATTCTGGCTTGGCTGATTCCCTTTCTTCTCTTCTCCAGGAAGTTTTCTCCAACGCCGAGACTCGTCTGAAGCAGTTGGAGCATCACCCCAACCGGACGGCTTGGCTGCGCGTTTTGCAGTCGCTGCAGCGGATGGGATCTCTGAATCTCAGCCGCCTGGACGCTAAGATCCTAGCGGCCACGCTTGAGGATCTGGAGCAGGGCTTTGCGGCCTTCCAGAACTATGTCCATCAGCGCAAGGTAACAGTTTTTGGGTCGGCACGGGTAGGGCCGGACAGCCCGGAATACCGCCAGGCACAGTTGTTCGCCCACTGCATCAGCCAGCGAGGGTTCATGGTGCTGACGGGGGGCGGCGGTGGGATTATGGAAGCCGGCAATCGGGGCGCAGGGCTGGAAAACTCGTTTGGGCTGAATATCCAGCTTCCCTTCGAGCAGATGGCCAATCCTGTGATTGCCGCCAGCGATCGGGTAATTAACTTTAAGTATTTCTTTTCACGCAAGCTCTTTTTTGTCAAAGAAACCGATGCGCTGGTGCTTTTCCCCGGTGGCTTTGGTACGCAGGATGAGGCTTTTGAATGTCTGACCTTGATGCAAACCGGCAAAACCAAGCTCATGCCCTTGGTGCTGGTGGACAAGAAGGGCGGTTGCTACTGGAAAGAATGGGATGAATATGTGCGGGAGCATCTACTCAGCCGCGGCCTGATCAGCCCGGAAGATCTCTTCTTATACACCTTAACCGACGATGTAGGGGACGCCTGCCAGCAGATCCTAGATTTTTATCGCATCTTTCACAGCAATCGCTATGTGCGGGAACTGCTGGTTTTGCGCTTGAATGCCAAGCTCTCGCCCCAGGCTCTGGATATCTTAAACGAAGAGTTTGCCGACATTCTCGACTCGGGCCGGATCGAGCAAACCGAGGCTTTGCCGGAAGAAGCAGAGGAAGAGATTGCCCATCTGCCGCGGCTGGTGATGCACTTTAACCAGCGTAACTTTGGACGGCTGTGGCAAATGGTGCGCCGGATCAACACGCTTCATCCAGCACAGCCGGATCGTCTGCAAATGCGCCCCGACCAAAAGTAGGGGATTGTCGGAAGGGATCCCAATGGGCCGGTTGTTTGTCAAAATCTGCGGCATCACCCGCCAGGATCAAGCGGAGGCTATCGCCGCGCTGGGGGTGAGCGCTCTTGGGTTTATCGCAGTGCCCAACACGCCGCGCTATTTGCCTCTCTCCCAGGCCCGCTGGCTTGCCTCCCTACCCCGCCATGTGGAAAAGGTGGGGGTCTTTGTGGATCCGGATCCCCGTACCATTGCCACCTGGGTGGAAGTGGGCGGCCTCACGGCTGTTCAGCTCCACGGCCGGGAATCGCCAGAAGAGTGCCGGCAACTGGGAGAATGGCTCCCTGGCATTCGCCGCATTAAGGCCCTGCGCATTCGCCACCTGGCAGATCTGGAGGCAGCCCACCTCTACGGCGACTGTGTGGAGGCTCTGCTTCTGGACGCCTATCACCCCCAGCGTGCGGGTGGCACTGGGCAAACCCTCAACTGGCCAGAGTTGGCCCACCGCTCTCTGCCCTTGCCCTGGCTCCTGGCCGGTGGCCTCACCCCAGACAATGTTCTGCAGGCCCTCAGCCACCTCCAGCCCAGCGGCATTGATCTCTCCAGCGGTGTGGAACGCCAGCCGGGCGACAAAGATCTGCACAAAGTCTGGCGTCTGCTGCAGCAGTTGGAATCCCAAGGGTGGCAAATCGCTTCTGCCCTACCTCAACCCAATCAAGGCCTTTAGCCCCTCCGTCCGAGCCGGATCCCTATTGCAAGGATTGGAAGGATTGAATGTCTAGCCCCGGCTCAAACATCAGCTCTTTCACCTCTCCAAACCTTCCCATCACTCCCAGATCGCGGTCGTTGAAGGTCACCAACACCCCGCCGGCATTGCCGGCGCGCAGCACAATCGATCGCTCGGCTTCCCAGTTCAGCTCCGCCCCCGGCTGCAGGGTGGCCTCAAAAACGGTTTGTCCATCGGCAATGACTCGTAGCCAGGAGGGACGCTCTACCACGCGAATATCAAGGCGCACCGGCTTGCGCGGCGGGGCCTCCAACACGTCGGGGAAAACCCCCTGGATGCGCGTCCACTGATCCAGTGTGGGAAACATCTGGCGAAGGGTCGGTTCTGGGCTGCGCCCAGGGGAGTCAGCTGCTCGCGGCTGCGACTGGGATCCCTCGCCGCTTTGTAGGCTGGCCAGCCAATGCCCAAAGGGGTTGCCCGTGCCGTCCAAAAGAGCCGACAGCCCTCCCACCGCCAGCACGACCAGCACCACATAGGCGGCCCAAAGGTGAAAGGGGCGCAGGGCAAAGGCCGGCTGTTCGCCAACAGCAGTAAGAGGAGGGAGCGCATGGGGCGTTTTGGCAGATAGGAGTGGCAAAGCTTGCCGAGATAAAGCCTCGCCATCCAGCCCCAGATAGTTGGCATAGCGCTTAATGAAGCCTTGCACGTAAACCGGCTCCGGCAGCCGACTCAAGTCTGCTTCCTCCAGGGCCTGCAGATATTGGGAGCGGATGAATGTATCGTTGGCTACATCTGTCAACGTCAGCCCCCGTGCCTCTCGTGTTTGCCGCAACAGGGATCCCAGGGCTTCCAATCGCGTTAGCGGGACCGAGTCCTTAGAGCGTTCCGACTCTTGCATCGTTCGGCTACCTGCGGAAGAGAGGAGGCTAGTGTGAGATTGTGCGCACAGTTCCCACAGCTAATTATGAAGAGGGACGGAAAGAGTGCAAAGAGGCGCTTCTGAACAGAGCCAAGCTGTCGGTACCGGCAAGAGGGGCTAGCAGAGCCTGAACCTCTTGGGGCTCCAATAGGCGGAACTGACCTGCCTTTAGGTTTCCGAGGTGCAGCGGGCCGATTGCTTCCCGATGCAGCCTGAGCACCGGATGCCCCAGCTGCTCCGCTACGCGCCGAATTTGCCGGTTGCGCCCCTCAAACAAAACCACCCTCAGCCACGAGGAATTGGCATCCTGCCTATACCCAAAGTTGGGAGCAGGGCAGAACTCCACCTCTGCCGGCAGAGTGGTGTACCCCTCTAAGTTTACTCCGTCTCGCCACTGTTGCAGGGTAGCCCGGCTCGGACGCCCCTGTACCTGCACCCGATAGATTTTGGGCAGATGATAGCGCGGATGGGTCAGCTTCAGCGTCAGGTCGCCATCGTTGGTGAGCAGCAGCGCCCCACTGCTGTCTGCATCCAGTCGGCCCACGGGATAAAGGCGGATCTGCCGGTTCCAGGGCGGGGGAAGCAGATCCAGCACCGTCTTGCGCCCCCACGGATCCTTGCAGGTTGACAAAACCCCCAGGGGCTTGTGCAGGAGCAAAACGTAGCGGGCTGGATCCCCGAAAGGGATCACCCGTCCATCCACCTCGACGCGATCCCGTTCGGGATCGGCTTTAAAGCCCAGCTCGGTGACCACCTTCCCGTTCACCCGAATGCGCCCGGCCAGGATCCAGGCTTCCACCTGGCGACGGGAGGCCAGCCCCTGTTGAGCCAAGAGCTTCTGGAGCCGTTGGGGTGTCGCCATAGGCATGGGGTCACAAGAGAAACAGCGATCGGAGAACGGGGCTGCTAGGCAGCAGAGTCTTCGGATTTCGAGAGCAGATCCGGCAGTTCCGCAGGACTGGAGGCCAATAGCAGCATTTCTGACTTCGACCCTGAGCTATCTCCCAGGGAATAGCTGAGGCCACAATCAAATTCTTCTGCCAGCCGGCAGACTTCCTTGAGATCTCCCACCGACCAAATGCTCCAACTGCTCCGAATCTGGTTATCCACCCACACTTGCACGCGGTTGCCTTCGATGTGAATGATGCGCTTGGGGTTGGCTTCTGAGGCCCGGCCTGTAGACTCAACCAAGGCCTCCGGCCCGCTGACGCCAACGGAAGATTTTTGCCTCAAAGCCCCCAGAGCAGCCATTAACTGCGGCAGAGCCAGTAAAAGGTGCTGGGTGGCTTGTTGGGGTTGCCCTTTCAAGCAGGAAACCAAAGCTTCGGCAACACTCTGGTTCAGAGCTTGCAGAGCTTGGAGTGGAGTAGCACCCGCTAAAGCGGGATCCGGTTGCAGTGGGCTTTGAACATCCATGAAAAGGCAGAAAAGGCACAAACCGCAACTTTACAGCCCTTTCGCCGGTTTACGGCAGCGACGGTGCTGCCCATTGGGGCAGAAGGCCCCGGTTGGCGTAAGCATGCCGCCGACATTGAGCCCTGTACAGATGAGATGGCCGGGGAAAAGGCCGTATGGCTTCCTTAAGCCTAACAAATCCAAAAACTTCTCCGTGAGACAACATTGCTTTGAGGTTGTCCGCATCGCTGCGAAGCCAAGGCCTCTCCGGTCCACTTGGTCATTCAGGTAGGTTCTTTTCTCGCTTGTGCAAAGCAGGCGGAGCTTTAGCGCAGATCCCCCAGGTTGGCACGAAAGTGGGCAACTCTTAAAGCGAGCAACTATTCTTGTTCGCTCAATTCGTCTTCTTCACCCCCAGGGGTGTCCGCCATCCTTCCCTCAACCCCAGGGTGGGATCCCTCCTGTTGTTGGGCCTCAGCGGGCTGTCTCAGTTGGTTGAGCAGGGCCAGAACCCGGGATCCCCGCTCCAAAGAGCGATCCTGCAAAAACACCACCGTCGGCACCCGTCGCAGGCCGAGGCGCTGACCGATTTCCCGCCGCACGAAGGGAGTGGCGGAAGCCAGCCCCTCCATGGTCTGCTGCTGGGCCGCTTCATCGCCATAGATGCTGACGAAGATGCGGGCATTTTGCAGGTCATTGGAAACCTCTACGTCCACAATGCTGACCATCCCTGCCCCCACCCGGTCATCTTTGATCTCCGAGAGCAGGATTTGGCTGACCTCCCGTTTGATCAGCTCGGCTACCCGTGCCACCCGTCGCGCTGTCGCCATTTTTCTGTCCTTAGGTTCCTATCTTCTGCAAACTTGCTCTGGCCGGTTGCCGGCGGCTCCTTAGGTGGTGCCAGCTTCTCCTCGCCATGTCCTCAGAACAGTAGCAGATGCTACGCGCCTCTTCTCCTTCCCCCTCTATTCTGGGTCCATGTCCACCCTATCTTGAGTATGAATACGTGACGTACTCCCGCACTCATGCTGACGCATAGAGTGCAGGCTTCCCAGTGACTCCTGCCCAATGGCAGGACAT
>NZ_JANSHP010000109.1:0-2341 GCF_047502605.1 Synechococcus sp. RC10A2 | reverse complement strand
CATCCACTACCCAACCGAGTCCCCCACACCGACCCCCACGCCCACACCGACCCCGACGCCGACTCCCACACCTACTGCAACACCCACCCCAACGCCCACTCCAACGCCAACCCCCGCTGCTCAGTTCTATGTCGATCCGGTTTTTGGTTCTGATACCTTCCAGGGCACTTCACCTGCTCAGCCATTTAAAACCGTAGAAAAAGCTATAGAGTCTTCTACCGTTCGAGACGTAGCAGGTCTTGGGGGCGGGACAAATGTTATTGTAAGGATCATTCGTAGCGGTGTCGAGACGGTCAACCCTGCTGGCTCTAACAATATCGTAAGTGCCGATTTAGCAACTGGATCCATCACGATAGTTCCTGACGATGGCGTTAACTTTGAGCTCGATTTGAACGGTAGGTATTTAATTCTCAAGCGGGGCAACAAGCTGCAAGGGTTTAGAATTATCAGCAGGGATCCCGGCGGTCCTGGAACTGCTGCAGCTGCCATTGAGCTCAGGGCGGGGGGCACGCCTTTGAAAGACATGGTTATTGACTGCGCAGGTAGCACAGGTAGTATTACCACTAGCGGGGCCACGGCAGTTGGTGGAGGCGACAAATGTGTTCATGTAACATCATCAGTTTCAGGCACTGTTACTCTTGAGAACGTACGCATTACCATTCCAAGCAACCAAGACTTTGTTACTGGCATTCTTCACGAGGGCAGTGGTACCTTGAAGGTCACTAATGGTAGTTCCGTTGTGGCTGTAGGGTCAGGGAACAAGCAGGGCGTTGTAGGTATCTATGGGAACACAGCTGCCGGCTCTGTGGAGGTGGTTGGAAGCACTGTAAGCTTGAGCGCGATTAAAGCCACAGGAAGCGCCGCAGGAAGCAATGGCAATGTTTTCGCTGTTGTCCTCTCAGGCCCCATTGCTTCTGGAAGAGTGGAAGGATCGTCAATTCAGGTAAGAGAAGGAGACTCAACTTCAGGAAAAATAGCAATTGGAGTTTGTGTTAACGCTAGTGGCACTGTGACTGTGCAAGGCAACAGATTCACAAACGCTCCTTCAGGTAATACCAGTATTGCTATCTATAATCAAGGGCCGGGAACTGTGGTTCCCACTCCCATGCCAACTGGCAACACCTTCAACGGCTTTTCTATACCACCTTCAGAAAAGCGATATGTAGAATCTGACCCTAGCCTTTCTTGTCCCTCCTAACCTTTCCCACCTCTTTCCTTTTTGGCCCCCACTGAGGGGCCTTTTCTATGCCAAAGTGGCCATGCCGGGCAACAGCCGCAGGACCATCCGTAGCTCAGGTCTTGTCCTAGGACAAGAGCTGCGTCTCGCTTCCCTTCTCCTAGCAGACTCCCAGCGGGGCCTTTTTTTGTTGCCGCCCTAGGCTAGGCTGGGCATCTCCCTGGGGTTAGCAGGTCCTCAGGGAAGCAAGCGGAGCTCTCCCCCAATTGGGCCAAAAACCGCATCGTTCCCCAGGAAAAGCCCCTCCCCTGGTCGGATGCGCCCTTCTGGCGGCAGGGCATAGGGATCCGCAGCAGACAGGTTGACGCCCGTGAACCCCAAGTCTTGCATGGCTGCAGCCGTAATACGACTAAGAGCAGGGCGTGCAGGTGGCGGTGGCAGCACCGGCGTCATCAGCTCCAACCCTAGGGTTCGCCGCCAGTGACCTTCGGGAGGTGGCTCAACCTCCACCGGCACATTCCCAGATCCGCCCAGGCTGTTGTACTCAGCAGTGGCCTGCCGGCCGGCAAAACGCGGGTTGGTGGTGCCGCTGTTGAGGAGAAAAGGACGCCAGTTGGGGACGGTGCCAAACCCCAGAGCATGGCCCAGCTCGTGCAGGACAACGTCAAAGAGGGATCCCTGATCCTCTAAGCGACCCAGATCTGCCGGGTCGATCCCTATCCTGGCATAGGGGATGATGCCGATCCCGGGCCGAGGAGGGCCGCAGGGGCCCGCTTGACCCACAACCCTACCCGGACCATCACTCTCAGGGGGGCTGGAGAGGAGCCGGGCGCCGGTTACTTGAACCAAGAGATCATCCACAGGACGATTGACCAGGGGAGTCGGGGGGAAACCAGCTCCGCAGAAGCCAGCCTGCAGAGTTAGGGTGACGTCGGGCAAGTCGCCGGTGATGATCTGCTCCCAGCGCCGGGCCGCTTGCAGAACGATGTTGCGCTGGGAAGGGCTGAGGCTGTTGTCGATAAACTCAATCTCGATGTTAAACCCACCAGGAGACGGAGATGGCGAGGGGGTTGGCGTTGGTGGAGGAGGTGAGGGCGTTGGCGTTGGTGTCGATGGATCTTCCGGTGGGGGGGTTGTTGACGGCGAAGGGGCGGCCTTGGGAGA
>NZ_JANSHP010000108.1:33485-36961 GCF_047502605.1 Synechococcus sp. RC10A2 | reverse complement strand
TTTCTCTCCTTCCTCTTGAATACCTGTACCCTATTTTAAATTAAAAGGCTGTATCCTCTTGTGTTTGCCTTTGCCGGTATTTGGGAGCGCTGGCGCAGCCCACAAGGGGTGGAGATAGAAACTTGCGCCATCCTCAACACGCCGGCCATGATGGAGCCTTTCCACGAGCGGATGCCGGCCATTTTGACGGAAAACGACTACGACCTCTGGCTGGATCCACGGGTGCGGGATCCCAAGCTGCTGTTGCCCCTGCTCCGCCCCTACCCGGCAGAGGCCATGGCCGCCTACCCCGTCAGCACCCATGTGAACAACCCGCGCCACGAGGATCCCACGTGTCGTGCTCCCATCGGAGAAGCTGGGCAGGGATCCAACCTCAGCGAGCCCGCTGGTAGCGCATCCCCGGCAGTTGCACCAGCCAGCCTTCCAGTTCCATAAGCAGCAGGGTGCTGGAGAGGGTGGCAATGTCCATCTGGGTGGCCTGGACCAGGGCGTCGAGGCTGAGGATTTCGTTGCCCAGGAGCTGCCAGAGAAGCTGCTGCTGGGGATCGCTGGGGCCGAAGGAGGGGGGCTGTTCTGGGGGAGGGGATCCCTGAACCAAATCCAGCTCTTGGAGCAGCTCCTCAATCCCCAGGATCATGCCGGCGCCGTTGCGGATGAGCTGCAGACAGCCGCGGGCCGCCGCTGTGTCGATATTCCCCGGTAGGGCGTACACTTCCCGACCGTAGTGGTTGGCCAGGTGGGCGGTAATCAGCGCCCCCGAGCGCTCTGGGGCCTCCATCACCAAGGTGGCGCGGCAGAGGCCGGCGATGATGCGGTTGCGCTGGGGAAAGTGCTCCTTGGCCGGCGGCGTGCCGGGAGGATATTCGCTGAGGACGGCTCCTTGCTCCAAGATGCGCCGGTAGAGGGAGCGATGGTGGGCGGGGTAAACCTGATCCACCCCCGTTCCCACCACGGCCACTGTCTTGCCGCCTGCCTCTAGGCAGGCCTGGTGGGCAATGCCGTCGATCCCGGTGGCCAGCCCCGAGACCACCACACAGCCGGCTTCTGCCAGGGCGGCACTAACTTTCTGAGTCCAGAGCCGACCGTAGGAGGTGGGGGCGCGGGTGCCGACAACAGCAATGGCCGGCTGCTGCCAATCGGGGCATTCCCCTAAGACATAGAGAAGGGGCGGCGGATCCGGCAGCTCCCACAGCAGCGGCGGATAGCCGGGATCCGCCGGGGTTAGGAAAGGGATCCCAGGCTTTTGGGTCTGCTCCAGGATCTCCTCAGGATCGAGGCCAGGCCGGGCAGAGACAATTGCCTGGGCCAAGGTAGGGCCGATGCCTTCTACCTGCTGCAGGTCCAGGGCGTCCGCCTGCCAGGCCTGCTTCAGGGATCCAAAAAACTCCGCCAGCCGTTTGAGCCGGTGCGGGCCGATGCCCTTAATCTGCGCCCAAGCCAGCCAGTAGGGCCGCTCTTGTTCGCCGCGGCAGGATCCCGGCCTGCCGGCGTTGTCAGCGGGGGAGGAAGGAAAAAGCAATCTCAAGTCTCTGGATCATCGAAAAGGGGAATCTCGGCGGCTGGCTGCCTCGACCCTGCCGCGGGGCTAATACCAGGTTAATCGAGCCATCCTGCTTTAAAATGAAGTCCCGCTGAAGATGCACCTGCACAGCAGGAGGTCGGAGGATGCTCGAACAGGATCCCGCCGCTGGCCTTTTGCGCTTTGGGCGGCTGCGGCAAGCTTGGGTGTGGGGGATCTATCCCCTGCTGTGGCTATTGACCTGGGTGGGCGTGCGCTCCGCCCAGCCGCAGCTATTGGGGATCCCGGCTTGGTACTGGGGGGCGGGGTTGGCCATGTTGCTGCTGGTGCCCTTGAACCTCTACATTGTGCGCGTTTGCTGGCCTAGAGATGGGTGACACGGTTTTGAGTTTGGGTGTGGTTGGGGTGTACCTGCTGCTGTTGGCGGCCATTGGCTGGTGGAGCTACCGCCACAGCGGCCAGGATCCCGTGAGCTATTTCTTGGCGGGGCGGGGGCTGGGATCCCTGGCCTTGACCTTGACCACGCTGGCGACGCTGCTGAGCGCCTTTACTTTCCTCGGCGTGCCGGCAGATGCCTACACCCACGGCCTGGGGATCTTTCTGGGGGTGGGGGTCACCACCGCCTTGATTTCGGGGCTGTTTTTTTGGATAGGCTACCGCGTGTGGCTGGCAGCTCGGCACTTCGGCTTTATTACCCCTTCCGAGTTTTTTGGCCACCGCTTCAACAGCCCTCTCCTGGCCCTGCTCTATTGCCTGAGCGCCCTGACGTTTACCGCCCCCTACATCAGCATCCAGATCATTGGCGGAGCCCGCACCCTGGCCGCTGTTTTGGGAGAAGGGATCCCCTATTGGCCCCTGGCGGTGGTGGTGGCCTTGGTGATCTTGGGCTATGTCCTCTTCGGCGGCTCCCAGGCGGTGGTCTGGACGGACGTGGTGCAGGGGATCATCCTGGTTTTGGGGATGGGGGTGGCCTTTGTGGCGGTGGCCCTGAGCTTGCCCCCGGAAACGGCTGGGCAGTTGGATCCCTGGCTGAGCTTGCCGGGCCCGCAGGGGCGTTGGAGCTGGCAGACCCTGCTGGGCAACCAACTGCTGTTTTTTATGGCCACGCCCCTTTTTCCCCAATTTTTCCAGCGCTTCTACATGGCCAAAAGTGCCCGTCCCTTCCAGACTCTGATGGTGGTCTGGCCGCTGCTCATTCTGCTGGTGTTTTTCCCGGCAGCCCTCATTGGCGTCTGGGGCCGGCTGGCTTTTCCTAACCTGCAGCAGCCGGACCAGATCATGCCGCTGATGTTGCAGAGCTTGCCCAGCGGCGTGGCGGCAGTGGTGATTACAGCCGCGCTGGCGGCTTTGATGTCCACGGCGGACTCGCAACTGCTCACGGCCAGCTCCCTAGTGACGCGGGATCTGGTGGTCACCTTCCTCAAGCGCCCGCTTTCCCCGCACCAGGAGGAGCTGTTGGGCCGCTGGGTGGTGCTGGGGATTGGGCTGGTCTCCTTTGCCATTGCCGTCAGGCCGCCGGGGCTGATTGCCCAGATTGCCACCTGGAGCTTCCAGGGCAACGCCATGCTCTTTCCCGTCTTGATCGCCGGCCTGTACTGGAAGCGGGCGACTCGCGCCGGGGCCGTGGCCGGAGCTTTGGTCTCCAGCGGCCTCACCTTGGGCTGGCTGTCGGGCCTGTTGCCCAAAGGCTGGACGGGCGGCTGGCTGCCGGTCATCCCGGCGGTGGTCGCCGGCACAGCCGTGCTGGTGGTGGTCAGCCTGCTAACCCAGCCCGACCGGGAGAGGGTGGCCGCCTACTATGAGAACGGCCCTTGGGCGGAGGAAGGGATCCCGGAATCTTCAGTTGTCTCGACCTAGATGGCGGGGGGGGGGGCCCCCCCCCCCCCCCCCCCCGGGGCGCCGCGGGGCGGGGGCGCGAGGCCGCCCGCGCGCGCCGACCCCCACGAGAGCCACACAT
>NZ_JANSHP010000108.1:0-33475 GCF_047502605.1 Synechococcus sp. RC10A2 | reverse complement strand
CCGGAATCTTCAGTTGTCTCGACCTCGATGGCGGCCCTCACCCCCAGCCCCTCTCCCTCAGGGAGAGGGGAGATGCTGCGGCGCTGCTCAGCTTCTGCCGGCAGCCAACCTCTTGAGAACCAGGAAGGTGCCGACTAGGAAGAACAGGCCCATCAAGCCGGCCAGCGGGTTGCCGCCGATGCCGGTGAGCCACTCTGGCGCTTTGCCGGTGTATTCGATCCAAGCCAAGTTGTTGACCCAGGTGATGCCCCACACCCAGCCGGCGTGCAGCCCCAGGCTGAGTCCTAGCTTGTTTTGGTTCCACACCTTGGCCTGGGCCAGCAGCAAGCCCATCAGCCATAGCCCCGGAAACTGGGGCCAGGTGGCGAGAATCTCCGCCAGCGGCTTTAAGAAATGGGCCAAAGCAAAGAGAAGGCTGGATCCCCACAGAGCGCTTGTCCAGCCGTAGTCCAAGGCCATCTCCTGCAGCAGCCAACCGCGGAACAACAGCTCTTCCGCCAGCGCCACCGCCAGGCCCACCCCTAACCCCAGCAAGCCATAGCCGAGCAGGGATCCCCCTGCCACCGGCTGCCAGCTCAGCCAGCCCAGGGCACCCTCTAGGCCAAAGAGCAGAAAAAGCCCGCCAACACCCATCCCCAGGCCCCAGAGGATCCCAGCCCGGCAGGCCCAACTCTTGTCTAAGCCATAGGCGGCAAACCCGGATCCCCACAGCCACAGCCAAAGGAGCAGCAGGGCATACAGCGGCAGCCAGAGGTACTCTCGCCCAAAGAAAAACCCCCCTAGGCCGACCCACGGCAGCCAGGCCAAAAGGGGGATCCCCAAAAACAGCAACAGGCGCAGCGGAAATGGAAAAGCTTTTAGTCTGGCAATCTGCAGGCCCACCCAACCCGCTCCTAGTTAGCGTTCCGGCTCGATCGAGCTGGTGAGGCCGTGCTGGCGCAACTGCTCGCAGTAAAACTCCGCATGCTCCCGCGGCACCACGATGACCACAGCAACGCCGTTGTTGTGGGCTTCCAGCATGATTTCGGTGGCTTGCGGCGGCAGCATCGATGGGATCACCTTCACCAGCACCTGCACCACGTACTCCATGGTGTTGACATCGTCGTTGTGCAGCAACACCCGGTACATGGGCATGTGCTTCGGGGTTACAGAAGGCTTAACCAGAGTCTCCGTAGCCACGACGATCCCTCCTTGGGTCAACAAGAGGTTCTAGAACGCAAAACCGGAAAACAGAGCCAAAAAGCAAAAAACCTTAATGGAATTTTAGCCTTCTCAGCAAGGGTTGTGAAAAGCCGGCGCACGGAGGTCGGCGTTCTTAAACAGAAGCTAACCCAGTTTTCACCGGCCCACAACCTCAGTTTGGGCGCAAAAATGCTTGACTGAGGGCGGTTGGCTGTTGTTGCGGATCCCTTTACATTTGCCTGCGTCGCCGAGGTTAGCTGTATGAGTTCCCTGCGTTCCCGTCGCTTTTTCCTGCAGTTGCTGATGTTTGGCGGTGGGGCAGCTGCCCTGGCCGCCTGTGGGGGCAACTCCAGTTCTTCCATCCCGCCGCTGGGAGAGCCCGGATTTCCCCAAGGGGTGTTTGCCGGGGATCCCACCGCTGAGGGGGCGGTGCTTTCCACGCGGGTGGTGCCGGCCAGCAGCGTGGATACGGTGCCTGTGACGCTGCAGGTGGCGGAAAATGCCGAGTTCAGCCCCATTCTGCAGCAGGTTTCGCTGACTGCCCGCCGCGTGGCCGGTCGCAACTACCGCACCGAGCCGGGCGACTACATTGCCCGGGCCGTCGTTACCGGCCTGAGGCCGGCGCAGCGCTATTTCTACCGTTTTGTCAGCGAGGGGCTTACCAGCCCTGTGGGCCAGTTCCGCACCCTGCCGGCTGCGGGCGATGGGCGGCCCATCCGCTTCTTGCACATTAGCTGCGCCAATGAGCCTCCTTTTCCCATTGGGGCAGCCCTATTGGCCGAGGTTAACCGCGGCGATATCGATTTCATCTCCTTCAACGGCGACACCGTTTACGCGGATCGCTTTTGGCTGGGGCTGGATCCCATCGGCAACCTGGAGTTTTACCGCAGCCTCTATCGGGATCAGCGGGATCCCAAGTATGCCGGGCCGGAGTTCCCGCAACTGTTCAGTCGTACCTCCTTTGTCGTCAACTGGGATGACCACGAGGTAATCGACAACTACAGCGGCCAGAAGGCCCGCGGCGGCCGCGCCGTCCAGCTCAACGACACCACCGGGCAAACCCGCGATGTGGAAGATCTCAAGGTGCTCGGCTACCAAGCCTTTTTTGAATACAACCCCATTACCCCCAACCTGACAGATGTGGCCGGTGTGGATAGCCGGGATCGGCTGTTTCGCAGCTTCCGCTACGGGGCCAATGCCGAAGTCTTTATCCTGGATCTGCGCCAGTACCGGGATTTGGCGGCGGTCACCCCCATTTTGCCCATTTTGCCTCCCGGCCTGACCCGGCAGCGTTTTTTGGAGCTGGCCGGCATTCGCCTCACGCCCGAACAGGAAACCCTTTTCTTCGGCCCACCCGGCTCCGAGCAAGCCCTGTTTAACCTGCTGCGCCGCACGCCGCGCACCCTCTTGGGAGAGCCGCAGAAGCAGTGGCTGTTCAACGGCCTGCGCAACTCCACTGCCACCTACAAGTTCATCGTCAGCGAGTTTCCCATCACAGTGACCTATTTCCGCTCCAACGACGTGTGGGAGGGCTATTGGCTGGAGCGGCAGGAGGTGATCGACTTTATCGAGCAGAACAACATCCGCAACGTGGTGTTCCTAACCGGCAACAACCATGCTGGCTTCATCGGCCAGGTCAACCCCGGCAGCAGCAACCCCATTTGGGAAGTATGGACTGGCCCCACGGGACGGAGTGTTACCGCTTTAAGCATCGATGAAGAAGGGAATCGCCTAGGGATCCCCAACGCCAGCCGCCTCTACTACCGGATTGTGAATGGCTTTCTGGCCCCTGTGAACCCTGCCAATCCAGAGGTGAGCGGGATCCCTGGCGTAACAACGGGCAACCTGCGCTTCTTGGAGCTGGCAGTGCCTAACTACAACGTCATCGAAGTGTCCGGCAGCCGCTGCACCATTCAAATCAAAGGCCCCACCGGCAGTGTTCTGACCGATCCCCTGGGACGCCGCGGAGAACTGATTCTGCCCCAGTGAGGAGCTAGACAGCTCCGGCCTAGAAAAATAGAGGGCTTTAGGCAGATTTTATCCACCCTACTCTGATCGAAATCAAGGGATCCCCGCTCTGGTCGGGATCCCTTTTTTGCGATTTTCAACATGGGATCCTTAACGTGATCTGGATCATTCGGGAGAAACAGAGTTGGCTGCTAGAGTGTGGGTGTTGAGGTGGATCCCTGTAGCCAAATCCATTCTTTCTCCGTTCTTCAGTAAGGAGGGCATGCCTATGGCTTCGGTGCGGGGCTGGTTGATGGCAAGCCTGATAGGGGCAGCCGCGGTTGTCGGGGGTGCTGCCGCCTGGGCTCAGAGCCGTAGTTTGTGGCTTCTTAATGGACAATCGACCGTAGTTACAGGCTACTTCTACCAAGGTGAAAACATCTGGGCGCAGTGCGACCAGGATTGCTTCGATGTGGATCTGGTGCTTTACGATGCCAGCGGTCAGGTGGTGGCTGCAGACGAACTGTTGGACGATTTCCCCATCGTGCAGGCGCCCTACGAGGGCAACTTTTCTGTCAAGGTGATCATGGCTAGCTGTCTCCACCCCAGTGGTTGTGCTGTGATCGTAGACTCGGACTACAGCTTCTAAAGGGGCGCCGGCTGTCCTTAACTTCGCCCCCACGGCTTGGAAAGCCAAGTCAGCAGCCTAGCCTGCTTTTTGGGTGGCTTCCTGGACTTTGGCGTGGGTAAACTTGCTTATGCCGTGGACGGTCTTCTCCCAGTAGAAGGGCTTGGTAAAAAGCTGCCACAGGGCCATATAGGCTGCGATGGAGTGGAGCTGCCAATAGATGGGGTTGAGCAGGGCATAGAAGGCCAGATCGTAGTAGCCGCGTCGGAAGACAGCCACCAAGTTCAAGTAGATCCCGATGGCATTTCCTACCAGGAGGTTGAACAAGCCTAGGTAGATCAGCCAACTGGGGAAAATGTTTTGCAGCCAATGAGCACGGGTGAGCAGCCAATAGAAAAAGAGCAGCCACATAATGGGGCTGGTGAGGAAGGTCAAGAAGCTGCCCCCTATGAAAAACTGGTAGGCCAGCCAGTTTTTAAGGCCCAGTTTGCGCAACGAGCGCAGGGGGTGGCGGTTGTGGACTAGCCAAGTCTGCATGTAGCCCTTGATCCAGCGGGAGCGCTGCCGGATCCAGTTTTTGAGGGCGCAATTGGCCTCTTCGTAGGTGGTGGAGTTGATCACCCCCACCGTGTAGCCGTGCTGGCTAGCGCGGATGCCTAGATCGGCGTCTTCGGTAACGTTAAAGGGATCCCATCCCTGCAATTCCCGCAGGCGGTCGGTGCGGAAATGGTTGCTCGTGCCTCCCAGGGGGATGGGCATTTTCAGAGTTTCCAAGCCTGGCAGGAGGTAGTCAAACCAGTAGGAATACTCCAGCGTAAACATGCGGGTGAGGAAGTTCTCGTTGCGGTTGAAGTAATTGAGAGCAGCCTGGACGCAGACCAAGCTGGGATCCCCTTTTCGGAAGGCAATGACTGCTTTTTTGAGTTGGTCGGGGTCGGGGATATCCTCAGCGTCGTAGATGGTGAGGTATTCGCCGCGGGCAAAGGCTAGGCCATAGTTGCAGGCTTTGGGCTTGGTCTTGGGCTTGCTATCCGGCACGATGAGCAGGCGCACATAGCGGGGGGGCTTGGCGGCCCGAGCAGCTTCGATGGTGGCCTGGTCGTTTTCCTCCAGTAAGATGATCACATCCAAGCGCTCATGGGGGTAGTCCAGCTTGGAGAGGGAGTTGATGAGAATTGGCATCACTTCTGGCTCTTTGTAGACCGGCACCAGGATGGTATAGATAGGCAAGTCGTGATCATCCAAAGCGGCCACTTCCTCATCGGAGATCTGGTGGAAGCGATCGGCGGATCCCACTAGGCTGAGCAGCAGTTTGAACAGGATCGAAGCGACGTAAAAAAGATTGATCAGCAGCACCAAGATCGTTAGAGTCGTCCAGGGAGCAGTGGCCAACCCCCACAGCAACAGCAGCAGCAGGCCATAGCCGACCGCAATTTGGGAGGGGGTAAACACCCGCGAGGCCGATTCCTCCGGCAGACGGGTCAGCAGCTTGTAGACTGCCTCTTGGCTGAAGCGGGATCCCTGGTCTTGGCTGAGCAGTTGCGTGATATCCTGCTCGGTGCCCAGAACTTTTTCAATTCGCAACCCTGGCCGCCAGCTGTAGAGCAGCTCATCCACCGCCCAGTCCAGGGGGTCATTGACCATCACGGTGAGGGTGTTCTCATCCGTCCAGGTCAAGGGGTAGAAGAGGTGGCGCATCATCAGCTCGGGCTCGAACTGGCGGCTCAAGCTCTCGTCGCGGTAAAGCAGCCCTGTCCCCATCAGCTCCGAGACGGAAGGATAGCCCAGCAGATGGGCTAGGATGCTGAGATACTCGGGAGTCGAGAGATAGCTCAGACGGGTCAGCACCTGCCCCAGGTTGGATCCAGTGCGGCGGCGGATGTCCAAAGCCTGCTGCCACTGCTCCAGAGTGAGACGACTGCCCAGCAGTTCGGCAGAAAGCTTGCGTTCGAGGATAACTGTCAGGATCTGCTTTTCAGTGGCCGGGATCTCCCAGAGTTTTTCCACTCCTGGGCACAGGCGTTTCACAGCCTGCCAAACGCCGGGGTAGCCCGGCTCTTCAGTGGCCACGACAACGGTTTGCGGGTTGAGCCAGCCACAGGGCAAAAAGCGCACCGGTATGAGATCGCCGGGCTCGACTAGCCAAGGCAGCTCCAGATCCAGGGGGTGCTTGAGCAGCCAGTCCCGCAGCTTGGGCCGATCCAAAATCTGGCGACACAGGTCGGCGAACTTGTCGGGGTGCATGACCCGCAGGCTCCAAAGAGCCCTGGGCAAGGAGCAGCCCACCTCTTCCCGGTACTCCTCGGCTTCCGCCAGTTGCTGCCGGGTGAGGTAGCCTGTCTGCACCAGCCAGGACTTGATCGACTGCAGCATGGCCTCGAAGTTTGGGTTCGGCTTCAGTCTGGCTTAAGCGCAAGTCCGTGACTAGCCCCCTACGAGGGGATTGGGGATTCGGGGCGGCGGGCCAAGCGTTGGTAGGTATTCCAGGCCCCTACTGCCAGCAGGAGAGCCAGCACCAGCACCAGCCAGTAGCGGTACTGCCACAACAGGAGCTGCCAACTGAAGCGGCCTGGGTAGCGCACCCGATAGCCTTGAGGAGTGAGATCCCAACTCTGTACCTGGGTGAGCTGGGGGGTGGCAGCGTAGGCAGTGAGCACATTTCCCTGCAGTTGGTTGGCTAGGCGACTGCGCGGATCGGCAAGGCCGCGGCTGAGGCGTTCTGCCAAAGCTGGATCGGATCCCCACCAAGACAGCCACAAGGTGGGCCTGCCCTGAACCAAAAAGTACTGCAGCAGGCCGAGGCTTTCCTGGGGCTGAGCGGCCAAGGCCACCTGCTGGTTGAGGGGATTGATGATTTCAAACTGGGATCCCAGCCGGATGGGGCTATTAAGCTCCACCTGATCTGGCCCAGCCACGATCACCTGCCAGGCAAAGTTCCCCGTCTCCAGGTTGGCTTCCTCTTTGGGCAAAACCTCAAGGGTGGGCAGCAGGGGTCGGGCAGCCAGCCGGCTGAGGGCACCGACCAGGTAGGCGGCAGCCGGCAGCAGTTGGGGATCCCCCAGCCCAACCCGTCCAGATCCCTGCAGCACCGCCGGGATCTCCTGCAGCTCGCCGTTGGGGGCTTGGTAGCCACTCCAGAGAAGGCCAGAGCTATCGGAACGCACTTGCAAGGTCAGCGGGGTCAGGGATCCCTGGCAATTACCGGGGCTGGCGCCATAGTCAAAGCGGAGCTCCAGTTGATTAAAGCGGCGCAGCAGGCGGGTGGGTAGGGTAACGGTCTCGTTGAGCTGGGTGCGCCCGGTTAGGTTGTAGGTGCGCAACAGAACGCCATTCAAGAACACGTAGCCCGTCAGTCGATCCCCCACTCGGCCATCCACCGGGTTCATGATCACATCCAGTTGCGCTGCCAGATCCCGCGGGCGCCCCCCCAACTGGGCCAAGTTGAAGTTGAAGACCAAAGACTGGCTGCCAAACCCCCGCAGCAGGGGATCCACAATCCCCAGCTCGCGCAAGCTGAGGCGGTTGGCCCTGAGGGCCCTCTCCCAGTCTGCCACCGCCGCTACCTGGATCCCACGGCTGACCAGCCCGGCCCGCTTCCACTCTTCATAGAGGGCAAGAATGGCCTCGCGGCGGGCGGCCACCCGCAGCCGGGATCCCTCTGGGGTAATCTGATGCTGCAGGTGGGGGGTAAAGTTGGCCGGTTCCAGAATCACCTGAGGTCCTTTGGCTGGACGGCTGCTCCAGAGGATGGGCGTTTGGGGAAAAAGGTGGGCCAGCAAGCTGTACAGGCCCAGAGCTGCTTCCGCCACCTCAGGAGAGGGGTTGGCGGGCACCACCAGGGTGAGCTGGGGGTACATCAGGCGCAGAAAGCCGGCCACAGTAGCATCGGGCACGCGGGGCACCAGCTCAAAGAAGCTATCGCGCCCCACCCTCAGCAGCAGGTTGCCGGTGTTGAGGTCGGCGCAGATGTCGTCGGTGATGCTCAAAAACGGCTGCACCGACACCGTGATGAAGCGCTCCCCTGGGGGCAGGGCCGGGATCGGCACCCGCACCACTGGCTCCTGCCGCAGATCTTGCACCAGGAAGATACCCGCCAGCTCGTCATTGATCAGCACCCGCACCGTGGACGTAGGTTTCAACACCGGCGAGGGATCCAGGCGCAACTGGACAAAGCTGGCTTCCGGGTCGATGCCGTTGATGGGCGCAGGGACGGTGACATCCAGGCGCGGGTTGGATCCCTGCAGCAGCACCGAACGCTCGTAGCCCAGCCTCTGGAAAGAAAGAGGCTCCGCCCCCACTGCCTGGGTCGGCACGCAGCAGAGCAAGCCGGCCACCAGCCATCCCCACCGCCTTCTTGCCTGCCTCACCTCAGCCATTTGCTGGATCCCCAGAACCTGCCCCGACGACAAAAAAAGCCTAGACCCAAAGCAGGGGCAACTGCCAAGCTTTTAGAAGTATATGGCGCAATAGTTATCAATTGGCCACAGGAGAGCCCTCTCGCTCAGGAACTGGCCTAGGCGCGGGCGTAGTCGTCCTCGAAGCGCACGATGTCGTCCTCGCCCAGGTATTCTCCGTTCTGCACCTCGATGATCACCAGGGGAATGGTGCCGGGGTTTTCCAGGCGGTGCTTGGTGCAGGGGGGAATGTAGGTGGATTCGTTGGAGTTGAGCAGCATTACCTCCTCGCCCCGGGTGACGCGCGCCGTACCCCGAACCACGATCCAGTGCTCGCTGCGGTGGTAGTGCATCTGCAGGCTGAGGCGATGGCCGGGCTTGACCTCGATGCGCTTGATCTTATACATCGGGCCTTCATCCAAGACGCAGAAGGAGCCCCAGGGGCGGGTCTCAGCCTGGGAGGGCAAAAGCTCCAGCGCCGGAATTGCCGCGTCGTTCATGTCCCGCACAGACTGTAGCATTGAGGTCACACCTTGTTCCAGTTCAAAGACTTCCCTATCTTCACCTGCAGCCCGGCCACTGTTCATCGACCATCTTGCTGAACCCAATACGCCAAAATGCGTAGAAAAAACGCCTCAAAAAAGGGAAAACTAGTCTAGCTTTGTAGGGATCCCAAAACACGTCCATCGATCCCAAATAGTTTTTCTGAAACTTGTTGGCATTAAGTCACTCCTTGGGATTCGATGAGGTGTTCAAGTCTCCTAGAACTAATTGTGAAGTTTAGCTAAGTTTGTTCGTGAAGCATCTATGTTTGCAACTCAGCTTAAAGCCTTCTGGAGGCTCGTTGCGCCGGTAGGGATCCCCTTGCTGCTCCTGGCTGGTCTCTTGTGGGGGCTGAAGGAAGGCTGGGGCTGGGTGAGCCTGGAGATGCAGTTTCTTGGCTACAAGGGATCCGTAGCCGCCCTGGGGCCGGATCCGCGCCTGCCCATTGTCGGCACCACTTTCCCCCCCTCCCTGGTGCTGGCCACGGCCATTTTGGGGCGATCGCCGCTGTTGCTGCAGGCCATTTTGGGAGCCCTGTTGTTGGGCTGGATGGGGCAACAGTTGCGCCGTCTGCCCGCCGGCCTGGGGTGGCGCTGGCTGTGGGGCTTGTTGCTGCTGCTGCAGCCAGCTTTGATCCTGATGCTGCTGCGTAGCCCCGCCTGGACAGCTACCTCGCTTTTGCTGGGGGTGAACATGGCTTTGTTGTTCCCTCTGGCCGAGGAGAGACGAGCGGCGGAGAAGGACGAGCTGACCGTTACGCTGCGGCTGCTGCTCATTGGCCTGACCTTGGGGCCCCTGATGGTGCTGCGCTGGGAAAGTAGCTGGCTGCTGCCCTGGCTGGCGATAGCGCTGCTATTGGCTTTTCGCCGCGAATCCTGGGGGTTTCGCTGGGCTTCGCTTTTGGTGGCAGGCTTTGTCAGTCTGGCCTTGATCCTGAGCTGGCTGTACGTCAACTGGCTGTCGGTGGGGGATCCCTGGGCCTTTACCTTTCAGGTGGGCAGTGGCCTGCGGCTGCCCCAGTTGCGGGAAGACTTACAGCAGGTAGGTGGCTGGCGGGGGCTGCTTGAAGCGGGAAAGTGGCTGGCGCTGCTGGCTCCTGCCTATTTGCTGTTGGGGATGGGATCCCTGTTGGGTCACGGTTCGGGCCGCTGCGTCTGGATCTTGATCTGGGGGACGCCGCTGGTGATCCTCTTAGCTTCCCTAGGGCAAGGGCTGTTTCTGCCAGAGCTATGCCGTTTTGCTGTTTTCTGGGTACCCTTGCCTCTTGGGATGAGCGCCTACCTCGCTCGTGGAGCTGGTCCCCGTTGGGCTAAGTGCTTGTTGATCACTGCTCTCTTGGGGCTGAACTGCTTGACTGCCGGCTATGGGCTAAGCCAAGAGTCGGGTTTTTGGGCGCCCTTGGTAGCCGAAGAGCGGGATCTCTGGGAGCGACTGGTGGCAGAGGTAGCACCCATAAGCCCCCAGTTAGAAGCTGCCCAAGACCTGTACGAAGTAACTCCTAGCGGGCAAGCTCTAGAAACATGGCGAAGACAGCGCCAGGAAAAGCGCCAGGTGGGGCAATATCTCCGTCGCCACCTATTGCCCGGCGAGAGGGTGCTGGTGGACGACGACATCCACTTTGAGGCTATCTTTTGGGCAAGGGATCCCCGCTCTTTCCTTACTCCTCACCAGTACGAGTTTGCCCTGGCCCTTCAGCATCCCCAGGAAAGGGTGGACTACCTCTTGGTAGCGGGGCTGGCGGATCCCTTGCGGAGCGCCGATCGCATCCTGCAATTTTGGCCTGAGCTCAATTTTGAGGGGCTGCCGGGCTTCAGGGAGGTTTATAGCTCCCCCCAAGTGCGGCTGTGGGCTCGCCAACACCAAGAGGAACCGCAGGAGGAGAGGAGATGAAAAGGAGACGATCCTGGCAGCGGCGACAGGTGCTGCAAGCGGGCGGAGCGCTGCTGGCTGCCTATGGGGTTGCCGGCTGTGGCCAGGAGTTTTTGAGTCAGCAGGGGAGTCGCAGCCCGGAAAATGCCGAGACGGGAAGCATGAACTTGTCAGAGCTGCTGGCCCGCTGGCAGGTGGGCATTGGCGAGGATCCCGGTCGCTTTCTCTGGGAGATTGAGTCGGATCCGCAGGTGGCGGCAGTGGCGCAGGGGTGGGATCCCCATTTCTTGAGCGGCTGGCTCAACAGCTTTGACCACCGCCAGGGGGATCTCTCCTTCTGGCGCAACTGGCACCAGGCCGGGCTTCTGCGGCAGTGGTTTGAGCGGGGCTACAGCCTGCACATCATCACCTGGGAAGACGACACCCACCGCCCCTGCGGCGACTACCACATCTCCCAGCAGTTTATCCAAGACGTAGCCGAGCTGGCGGGGTATATTGCCCAAGCCAACCCCCAAGGCCGCCCTACCTACTGGAGCTTGGCCACCGAGTTTTCCTATTGGCGGATCCCTGCCGATACCTACAACGCCGACACTGCCCCCTACTACCAGGCTCTCATGCGCAACGTCCTAAGAGCTCGCCAGGCCATCAAGGAGCGTTTGCCAGAGGCCGAAGTGGCCCTCTGTTGGGGCGGGTGGATTGCCACCTTCGACGATCCCCAGCGCGGGTCGGGGCGCAGCATGGTGGAGCCTTTTGCCGAGACGATGAGCCGGATGGACGGGATCGCCTTCCAGTCCATGCGCCAGCGGCGGCCAGGGGAGTTTAACCCAGAGCTGAACGGGCCGGATCCGGGCAACCCTGAGCAGATCCGCCTCTGTTGCCATCTCTTTGCCCCCATCCACTCCAACCTGATGTTGGCCCACTACGAGCCATCGATTAAGGACAAGCACCCCAACGGCGGTCGGGCCGACACGGTCCAGGTGGACTTTGCCATCATGAGCCGGCGGGAGTGGCTGCAGGAGGTGTCGCAACTGGGGCTGCGGCGCCTGTCCCTGATGCACTACGGCCTCTACAAAGGGGATCCCTATGGAGCGCTGACGGCAGCGCGGCAATTTCGGGCCCGCGTGGGTTTGCCGGCTGTGGCCCAGGGGGTGTAGGGAAAGCCCTGTGGGCGACGGCCCAAAGCGGCCTTCTGCCGATACAATCCCCCTCGGCGGCGCTGCTGTTGCCGGGAAAAGAAGAGAGGGATCCCTAGATGAAGCCTTTTGCAATTACCAGAAGCTGGCTGCTGGCCCTGGGCCTTGCCCTGGGGGGGTGGGAGCTGCCGGCCTGGGCGGGCTGTGGCTTTCCGCGCGGGGCAGGTCAGACGTTTTTTTCCCTCCAGCCCGAGGTGTACCAACCCCGCACCCGCTTTGACCAGGGGGGACGCCTGCAGCAGGCCCCTTCAGAGTACGGCGAGACCCGCCTCAACCTGTTTGCCGAAACCGGCCTCAGCGATCGCCTCACCCTCAACCTCAACACCAGCTATGTTTTTTTGGAAAATCGCTTTGCTAGCGGCGACCAGCTTGTAACCCAGCGCAACCAGGGCCTGCGGGATCTGGAGCTGGGCCTGCGCCATACTTGGGGAGAGGGGGATCCCTTTTTCTCGGCGCAATTGACGGCCCTGATCCCGCCGGGATATGCCACCCAGAACACCTCCCTGCCCCTGGGCTATGGGGTTTTCGGCTACGACTTCAGCTTGGGAGCGGCGGCTAATGTCGAGCTGGGATCCCTGCCCGCCTTTTTCGACTCCTGCCTCACGTTCCGAGATTACTTGGGCTATCCCGGGGATCGGGTCAAGGCCAACTTAACCCTTGGGGCCGATTTGACTCCTGAGCTGCAGGCCATCCTGGCTTTGGATGGGGATTTTACGTTGGGCAACGGCGCGCCTTTGTTGTTCGGGGATTTGGCGGTTCAGGATCCCGACTACGACAACCTCAAGCTTTCTGGCCAGCTCAACTGGCGGCTGGAGGGAGGGTTAACGCTGGGCTTGGGGGGGTTTCAGTTCCTGGCCGGTCGCAACACCAATGCCGGCGGCGGCTTTACCGGCTATGTGTGGCTAAGTTACTGAAACCCAACAAAATGTTGCAGGATATCCCCTACGGTAACAGGGATCCGCAGGGGCAGATCTAGGATGAGTCTTGGCAAACTACGGCCCGGAGAACGGATCCCATGCCTCGATTTGAGAACCTCATTGCCGCTATCGACGGCAGCGGCCCCACCGAGCAAATGGTGCATACCCTTCTGTCTCTGCCGGCCTTTGCCCAGTGCCACGTGACATTGCTGCATGCGGTGCCTTCCCAGACCTCTGCCGAGGAGATGCGGGCTGCCTGGCAAAAGGGGCAGGAACTGCTGGCCCAAACCCTGCAGACTTTCCCCCCCCGCCCAGGGCTAAAGATCAGCACGCAACTGGTGGAAGGGGATCCCAAGGTGGTGGTGCTGCAGGTGGCCGAGTCCCTGCCCGATCCCCTGATCGTGATGGGATCGCGGGGGCGCAACCGCCTCATGGCCATTTTGCAGAACTCGGTCAGCCAATACGTGTTCCAGCTCGCCTCCTGCCCCATGCTGCTGGTCAAAGACGACGCCTACGTCAAATACCCCAGCCACGTCATGGTGGCCCTCAACAACTCCCCCGCCGCCCAGGCCGCCTTTGCCACGGCCCTGGATCTGGTTGCCGGCATCCCAGGGGCCCAGATCTTTTTGGCCTCGGTGCAACTGGATGCCGATGCCCAAGGCCGGGACGAGGCTTTGGATAAGGCCATTGCCACCCTCAAAAGCCGCCAAATCCCCCACCGGGTGTTTACGGCGGTCGGCGATCCCGGCGCCGAGATCGTGCGCCTGGCGGAAGAGAGCAAGGCCGACCTGCTGGTGATGGGATCCCCAGATCGCCGGCCCAGCATTGCCCGCAGCATCCCCGATTTGGATCGCCTGCTGGGGCGCTCCATCTCCGACTATGTGCGGGTGCACATCGGCTGCCCCGTGCTGATGGTGCGGTCTGCTCAAGACTAGAGACTGGTCACTCCCTAAGGCAGGATAGAACGGCGCTCCGTCACGCGGTCGCTTTGCTGCTGGCGATCCGGGCTGACGGCCCAAGCCTCGAAGATGAGCTCAGGGACGCCAGGGGGGATGGTCATGCGGGTGAGGGCTTGCCACCGCCCCTGCTCGTCGCGGGAGAAGTCCAACAACCACCGGGGGCCATCCACCAAAGAGCGGGTGTGACCGTGCTTGACCCAAAACTTAATCCACAAAGGAGGCTGAGCGGTGGAGCTACTGGCAGAATTGACGGAAGCCGGCAAACGCAGCACTACATCGAAGTTGTCACCTGCCCGCAGTTGCTCAGGCACCACCAGTTGCGGCGCCGGGCAAGCTCCCGGCACCTGCGGGGAAAGAGGCGAGGTTCCCGGACTGGCGGCGGCGAGCGGTGGCGGCGGAACCGCCTCCTCGCGAGGTGGCTCAGGTTGGGGTGGTGGAGAAGAGGATGAGATGGGCACTGGCCCAACCTCAGGTTGGGCGGCAGGTTCGGGCGCGGTGTCTGCTAGGGAGGCTGGGAGCTCTTCTGGCTGAAGCGGGCCCAAAACTTCTCCAGCCTCCTCTTTTTCCGCAGGGGCGCTGCGCTGCGAGATGCGCAACAACTTCTGCAGGGTGCGTTCGGGGGACAGCAAGGGTGAGGGCGGGGAAGAACTGCCGGCTGCGGCTGGCGTTTCTTCTTGCCGCTGCTGACCGGCAGGGATCCCTGGGGAGGGTGGGAGGACTTCCCCCTGGCCGCGACAGCGAACGGAAAAGGAGATCCGCAGCGGCTCTGGATCCGACCAGGAAGAGGGAGTGAGGCGCAGTTCCCCCCGCAGCGGACGGCTCCAGGTATGGCTCGGCAGGGTGATGGGAATGCTGAACACTGCCGTCCGGGCTTCAGTCGGAAATTGAATCAGCCGTTGCCCCTCGAAAACCGGGCTCTGCTCCCCTTCATCTTCTTGCCAAACTCGTACCCGCAGCTCGCCACTACAGCCAATCCGCCCCGTCACCACCAGCACTTCCCCCGGAGATCCCTCCAATTCGCTGTGCATCAGGGAAAACAGCTCTGGCGGGATGGCAACCTCTTTTTTCTGAGCCAGCTCAGGAGGTTCAGACGCGACTTCTTGGGCCGCCGGGGATAGTGCCTGTTTCCGCTGCACCGGGGCGGGCACAACCTGGAAGCGCAGGCAATTGTTCAGCTCCGCCTCGCCAAATAACTCGGCGATCAAATCGGCATCTCGGCAGTGCAACTCCCAAAAACCAGGGGCGAGGTGGGTGGCCGGCAGGATGACGCCGATCCCCTCCTCGTTGGTGCGAACAGAACGGGTTTGCATGAGCGAGGCGGCTGTCTTGGGGTTGGCTACCGCTGGGGATCCGCTATTTTCGGTCGGCAGAGGGCGCTGGCGGACTTCCACTGTGATGGTGAAGTGGGGCTGGGGAGAACGGGCAACGATGGTGTAGGTGTCCTCTTCCAGAATGGCTCCCTCGGCTGGTACCGGCTGCCAGTCTTCTCGGCCGTTGCGCCGCACCCAAAAACTCAACATCGCTCCCTCACCTCTGGGACACCAAATACTTCACCAGGTCAGCTTGCAAGAGGGTTTGCTGCTGCCCCGTGGGCAAGTGCTTGAGCTGCACCTCCCCGGCCGCAGCTTCCGCATCCCCCAGCGCGACAGCCCAGGTCGCACCGCTGCGGCTGGCCCGCTTGAACTGCTTGCTGAAAGCGCTGCCGCTCAGATCCAGCTCGGTGCAGAAGCCGGCTTGGCGCAGAGCTTGGGCAATCTGAAGGGATTGGGCCTCCGCTTTGGCGCCGCGGGAGATCACGTAAACCTCGACCGATGTTGGCGGAATCTCCTGTTGTTTCTTCTGCAGCAGCAAAACCAGCCGCTCCAGGCCGATGGCCCAGCCCACCGCCGGGGTGGGAGGCCCGCCCAGCTCCTCCACCAGACCGTCGTAGCGGCCACCCCCACAGACGGTGCTCTGGGATCCCAGCTCCGGCGAGACGATCTCAAAGGCGGTGTGGGTGTAGTAGTCCAGGCCGCGCACCAGGTAGGGATCCAGCTCATAGGGAATGTCTAGGGCTTGGAGATGGGCCTGCACTTGCTCGAAGAAGGCCCGCGAGTCAGCACTGAGGTAATCGGGCAGCTTGGGCCCTTGTTCAGCAATGGTGCGGGTATGGGGATCCTTGCTGTCGAGGATGCGCAACGGGTTGCGGACAAGGCGCTCCTGGGAGTCCGGATCCAGCTCTTCCTTCAAAGGGGTAAGGTAGTCCACCAGGGCTTGGCGATAGGCCCGCCGATCCTGCGGATCCCCGAGGGAGTTGAGCCGCAAGGTGAGGTTTTCCGCCCCCACTGCCCGCAGCAGATCCCAGGCCAAGGCGATGACCTCGGCATCGGCGCGGGGATCGCGGCTGCCCAGCAGCTCCACCCCCAACTGGTGGAATTGGCGCTGCCGCCCCGCCTGGGGACGCTCATAGCGAAACATCGGCCCACAGTACCAGAGGCGCTGCACATCGCCGGCCACCTGCAACCCATGCTGGATGTAGGCCCGCACCACGCCGGCGGTGTTCTCGGGGCGCAGGCTCACCTCCTGCTCGCCGCGGGTGCTAAAGGAGTACATCTCCTTGCCCACCACGTCGGTGGCGCTGCCAATGCTGCGGGCAAAGAGTTCTGTCAGCTCCAGAATCGGGGTGCGGATCTCCTGGTAGTTGGCTCGCCCCAAGATCTCGCGGGCGCTGGCCTCCACCTGCTGCCAAAGCCGTACCTCCTGCGGCAGGATATCTCGGGTGCCGCGCACCGCCTGGATCATCTCCATGCCTGTTCTCCCCCGCCCAGAACCACGGCTTGCTGCGCCAATGGTCGGCGTCAGTTTTTTCCTATCAACTCAATTATCGATTATCGGCTATCGGCAGCCGCGTTCCCCATTGCCGACGGGGCAAGCTGAGCCTGAGCTAAACCCCAACAGGAGTAGGTGGCGGCCACTTGGCTGCTGGCAGCCACAGCGGCGGTGGTGGAGCGCAAAATGGTGGTGCCCAGGGAAACCGGCACTCCGCCATGGGCTTCCGCCTGACGGCGCTCGGCCTCCGTCCAGCCGCCTTCTGGGCCGATGGCCACCGCCAAGACGGGATCCCTCTCCGAGAGCCTCAGCTTCGGCAGGGCTTGCAGCAGGAGGGGAGCGTTCTCCCGCGCCACAGCAATGCCCCACCAATCGGCTTTGAGCTCGGCCAGCCAACTTGTCCAAGGGGTAGGGGGATCAACCTGGGGCCAGCGCAGCCGCTCACATTGTTCGGCGGCCTCCTGCACAATTTTCTGCCAGCGTTCCCGCCGGCCCCATCCCGGCTCCACCACGGTGCGCTCCGTCAGCAGAGGGGTAATGCGCGCCGCTCCCAGCTCGGTGACCTGGCGAAACACCTCGTCAAACCCCGGCCCCTTGACCACTGCCAAGCCCAGATGCAAATAAACGGGCAGCTCCCGCGGCAGCGCCTCCACCTCGCCCATAACCTGGGATCCCTGCGGCTGCCAATGGGCCAGCCACAGCTTGCCGGAGCCATCCAAAACCAAGAACGGATCCCCCGGCTTGAGGCGGCGCACCCGCTGCAAGTAGTGCTCTTGCGGGCCGGTTAAACGGAGAACACCGCCGGCATCCCGTTGAGCCGGGTCGATGGCCAGGCGGGGCAGAGAACTCAGGTCATGCGTGCGTTCAGACAGCACCATTCTCCCCGTCGCCAGAGGGCTGCCACCGCCCATTCGTTGGCCTCCAACATCTCCGCCACCAACTTGGCCTGCTCGAGGAGGATACCGCTGAGGATCAGCCACCCCCCCTTTTTCACCACCAGGCCAAACTCTGGGATCATATCCAGGATCACGTCCGTCAGAATGTTGCACACCAGCCCGTCCACCATCTCGGGAATGTGCTCCAGGCTCCCCTGGGCCACCACAATGCGATCGGTGAGGCCGTTGAGGTCGCGGTTGTGGAGCGTGGCCTGCACCGCCAGCGGGTCGATGTCCACCGCAAACACCCGCTTTGCCCCCAAAAGAGCCGCCGCCACCGACAAAATGCCCGATCCACAGCCCACATCGGCCACTGTTACCCCCTCTGTGCCCGCCCCCAGGCGCATCTCCAAAGCCTCCAGGCAGAGCTGGGTGGTGGGGTGCGTGCCCGTGCCAAAGGCCATGCCCGGATCCAGCCGCAACAGGAGACGACCGGGATGGGGGGGGGGATCCAGCCAGGCCGGACAGATGAGCAGCTTGTCCCCAACTGGCTCGGGCTGCCAGTGCTGCTTCCAACTGTTGCTCCAATCCTCCGCTTCTATGCGTTCCCAGCGCAGTTTGGGGATGGGCTGGCCAGCCACAAGGGCGTCTTGCCGCAGGCGCAGCGCCAGAGCGGCCAAATCCAAAAGGGTGGCGCGGAACCAGGGCAAATAGGCGTGAATGCTGATTCGATCTTCGCCATGAGCCTGGCTGGCCATGCCCTGACAGCCAAAGCTCTCCAGCCGCCAAAAGATCTGATCCTCCTGGGCAGGGGAAGCGATGATGTTGAGAGCCCACCAGGCCCCACCGGGATCCGGCGCTTGGGCAGGCGAGAGCAGGCTGGGGTCGGCAACGGTTGTGCTCACGGGGATCCCTTCAACAAACCTAAGGAAAACCGAAGTTTTGGCTAACAGAATAGCGCTCCAAGTTGCCAGCAGGCTAGCACTTAATCCAGCACTCTATATCAAAAATTGCAGTTCTCCCCTCAATTCATAGTTTAGGCTTTAAGAGCCTGCCCCACTGTTCCTGGTTGGTCTGGGATTTGAAGGCGCACACCCGTCGGCTTGGCAGCGACGCAGGGATGGACTTCCCCCCAATTGGGGGATGGCCCTCAGCGGTTCCTTGGATGCCCAGCTCGGCCTTGTGAGATAGATTAAATCCAAAAGCATTGAACAAGAATTGGGTACAGCGTTGACGTGCTTTCCAGCCTCAGTGATTTTACTGATAGATGAGGTTTGGCCGGGGCATGCTGAGTAACGATGGAGAGGAAGCAATGCAGGCGGCAAAGTCGATGTCAACCGAGCAGTCAGCGCAGCAGCCGAAGGTGGCTCCTCTTGCCAGAGGGGAAAGGGCTGGCCACGAGGATCCCCAGCCGCTCGCAGTCAGCACTCGCAAGCACTCCGTCCCGCTGGCGCGAACGGCTCTCATGCAGCGCTTTAACCGCAGCTTTCCGCCTTTTTATAGCCAGTTCGTCAGCAGCGAGGTGCAGGCTCAAAATCTGCGCTTGGCCTATGCCCTCTACCAAACCCGCAAGGCCGTGGTACAGATGCGGGACGAGCGCAGCAAGACGGTGGTTTGTCTGGCCTATCGCAACCGCCCTTCTCTGCTCAGCGACCTGTTTGGGGTGCTCACCGCTTTCAATCTCTCGGTGCACGGCATCCACCTTTACGGGCAGATCTACTCACCGCACTTGGTGTTTATCCGCGTCACCGTCTCGCGCGATGGCCACAGCCTTTCTGCCCAGACCAAGCTCAACCTAGAACGGGCTATTCACGAGTGCTTGGCGGGGGTGTTTCCCGTTCACGAAACCTTGGCGCTGGAGTTTGATCTCAAGGCCGGCTTGAAAGACACCCAGGTTTCTTTTTATTTTGACCCGGTGTTTCATCTGCCCACGCTGTTGGTGGATGTGGACAACCAGCCGGGCGTGTTTTACCGGGTGATGACCGCTCTGGCGCAGGAGGAGTTGACCGTTGTTCACCTCAATCTGATGCTCCGCCGCAAGCAGACGCGCTTCATTTTCTACTTGCTGGGGCCGGATGCAACTCCAACCCTGCCGGAGTTCCTAGGGCAAAAATTGGCGTTGAGCATCCAGCAGCGGCTGCAAGGGGATCCCGTCTAATCGGCACTAGATCTGCATAGGACTGGGGGGCAAATCGAAAAGGACGGTGCTCAGGTAGCGCTCGGCCCAGGCGGGGCCAAAAGCTTTTTCCAAAACGCGGCGGGTGCGGTCGTTTTGCTGTTGTTGGCTGCAGTAGCGCTGCTGCCCTTGGTAGTGGGCCAGGATCTGGACAGGATCTGTCTGCGGGGGGATCTGTTGCGCCAGCCGGCAGTGGATTTCCAGGTAACGGCAGGCAAAATACAAAAAGCGGTCGGCTTCCGCCTCATCGCCGGGCCGGATGAACAGGCAGTAGGGAGAAAAAATCGTCCCCCACGGCGGCAACTGGCGCCGGTTTTGGAAAGGGGCGAGATGAGCTCCCAAGGCTTCCAGCTCTTGAATGTAGGGATCCGGCAAAGTGGGGGTGACCGGCGAGAGATCGACGATGGCGGCGCTCACCTGGCCGCGGCCGGCCACAATGTCACAGCCAAACAGCGGCAGCGGGTACTGCGGCTGCGGAAACATGACGCAGTGGAGGATATCCAGGCTTTGCCCGGCCTGGGCCAGCTCCAGGTGCAGCTTGCGAAAGGGATCCCCTTGGTAGCAGCGGTTTTCGATCTGCAGTTTCTCGCCTTCCAGGCGGCCCTCCACATAGCCCAGCTCCGCCGGCAGGGCATAGGGAGCCAGGCTGAGGTGGGATCCCCAAATGCTCAGAATCGCCTCCGAAAGGCGCTGGATGAGGGGATGCAGTTGCGCTTGCAGAGCAGGGGCGGTGAACATGGGAGCCAAGAAGACCGGTTAAGCGACAAGTCCTCGAAAGCCCTGCCGGGCCAATCCGCAAAGGTGCCCTCCTGAGATCCAGGTTTCAGGAAGCTGAGGTGGGACTTAATAAAGCGAGGGATCCCAGCCAGTCCAGGGCTGCCGGGGGCTTTGGCGGAGGTGGAGAGGGCCGGATGCTGACCCTAGCGGGCGTTGGCAGCGTTGAGCGCCATTGGATTGATCGAGGACGGAAGGGGTGGGATTCGAACCCACGGTGACCTTGCGGCCACAACGCTTTTCGAGAGCGTCACAATCAACCACTCTGTCACCCTTCCAGTCTGCATAGGGCTTTACCATCTTAGCGGCAAACGGGCTATCCTGCCCGGATCCCCTCTCGTGGAATGGGGCAGATGCAAGCTGGCCAAGCACCCCAGGGCCAAAGCCCTTGGGGGGTACGGCCCGACCAGCCGGAAATGGCGGGGCAAATGAGATCATAGAGGTATGGCTGCCCTTTCCATTCACCACTTTCGCCAGGCCAAACAGGCGGGTCAACCGTTGGTGGCCCTCACGGCTGCTGACTACGCCACAGCGCAGATCTTGGATCGGGCCGGGATCGACTTGATCTTAGTAGGCGACAGCCTGGCCATGACCAGCTTGGGGCACAGCAGCACCTTGCCCCTGACTCTGGAACAGATGATCCACCACGCCCAGGCAGTGCGCCGCGGCGTAGAACGAGCCTTTTTGGTGGCCGACTTGCCTTTCTTGAGCTACCAAGTCTGCAAAGAGCAGGCCCTCCTCTCGGCAGGACGTCTGATGAAGGAGGCAGGGGTGAATGGGGTGAAGCTGGAGGGGGGCTACCCAGACATGGTGGAAACAGTGGCCTTTCTGGTCCAGCGAGGGATCCCGGTCTTGGGCCACATCGGCCTCACCCCACAGGCCAAACATCAACTGGGGGGGTATCGCCAGCAGGGGAAAACCCCCTCGGAGGCGGAGCGGCTGCGCCAGGAAGCCCTGAGCCTAGAGCGAGCAGGAGCCTTTGCCCTGGTTTTGGAACACATGCCGGCGGAATTGGCTGCCCAGATCACCCAGCAAGTCGGGATCCCGACTCTGGGGATTGGGGCTGGCCCGGCCTGCGACGGCCAAATTCTCGTCACCCACGACCTGCTCGGCCTCAGCGAGCGGATCCCGCCCTTCGCCAAAGCCTACGCCAACCTGCGAGAGGTGATCCGAGAAGCGGTGGAAGCCTTTGTCGGCGATGTTCATCAGAGACTGTTTCCCCCCACTTAGGGGATCCCCTGGGAAACTCGCAAGTATCACCTTCTGGCAGCTCAGTTGTTGGTTACTGCGCTCCCCTGGCGAGGATCTCCAGAAATTGGAAGCCAGTCGGGGCAGCCGATTGCCGCCTCTGTCAGAGCTTGCTGAGGATGGACAGCGCACTTGAGGTGGGGATCGCCGCTGTAAAACCTGCACTTGTGGCAGGGGATGCGGTGCATCTGTTGAGCTTGATGCAAGAAGTCCGCGACTGCTCTGGCCACCGTCCACAACGGCAAGAGTAGCAATAGCCACGCGATGGCCCCGCTCAGAAGAGGCGGAAGAGAGCTCATACAGGACACCAGCAATACAGAAGGATAGCTTGCTAGCCCCGTACTTTAGTGCGGAGCGGAAAAGCCCGTAAGCAGCTTTAGTTGCTTGCCAATAGTGTAGACGAGGCGTACCGTTCCCAGGCGAGCCTCTAATCACGGTGAAAAACCCGACCGGTGGCAAGCGTCTGCGAGATGCCAACCTCTCGGCCAACCTGCAAGGACTCCGTCCCGCTGACGCGATCAGACAAGTAAGCAGAACCTTGGGGCTTTGACTGAAAGAACTGTCTAGAGGCGGTTTGGCAACGCCTTTACAAGTTCGTTTTTGAACTGCGTAAGAATCCCCCCCTTAGTCGGGGAAGTGTCAAGACGGGGTCAGGCTCGGCTGTATAACGTCCCCCAGAGAGGGAAAAGTTGGCAGTGAGAGATCCCACGCTGAAACTCCAATCTAATGGATTTTGGAAGGGGAGCGCAGGGTGTGCCAGGGTGGAGATACAGGCGATAATAGCTTCAGCAACGTGCCCTAGTGGGATCCTCTGCGATGGAAGCCTTCTTCGAGTTCCTTTGGTCTGCCTCGGCCGTTTTGCTGGTGATACTGGTGTTGTTGCATAGCCCCAAAGGGGATGGGCTGGCGGGCATTGGCGGCCAGGCCCAATTGTTCTCCAGCTCCAAAAGTGCCGAGCAGAACCTCAACCGCATCACCTGGACGGTGGCCACCCTCTTCCTCTCCATCAGCGTGGTGTTGGGGGCAGGCTGGCTCTCGGCAGCCACAGGCCCCTAGGGATCCCTGTCATCGTGGCGGTCATCTACTTGCACGGATTCGGCTCTGGGCCTCAATCGGCTAAGGCTACTTTTTTCCGGCAGCGGCTGCAGCAGCTTGGGATCCCTCTGCAGGTGCCCGATCTCAACCAGGGCAACTTTGCCCAGCTTACCTTGACCCGCCAGATCCGGCAGGTTTCTGAGCAGTTGGCGCAAATGGGCCATCCTCCCGTTACCCTTATTGGTTCGAGCTTGGGGGGACTGGTGGCCGCCTGGGTGGCCGAGCAGCAACCCTGCGTGCAGCGTCTGGTGCTCTTGGCACCGGCCTTTGGCTTTCTGGGCCATTGGCTGCCGCGGCTGGGGACGGAAGCGGTGGAAAGCTGGCAACGCACCGGCCAAATGCCAGTATTTCACTACGGAGAAGGCCGTCCGCTGCCGTTGGAGTACGGTTTTGTCACCGATGCCCAACGCTACCCGGATGGGGCGTTGCGCCGGCCTGTGCCCACCCTAATTGTGCATGGGATCCAAGACGACACCATCCCCATTCAAGCCAGCCGAGACTATGTGGCCCGTCGCCCCTGGGCCCAACTGGTGGCGGTGGAGAGTGACCACGCCCTGACGGATGTGTTGGATCCCATCTGGCAGGTTGCCAGCCGCTTTTGTGGCTGGGGGATGGCGACAGAGCAGCCTTGCTGGTGAGGGGATCCCTGTCCCGCGCTTGCCCAACGGTCTATGCCGCCCAAAATGCTCCGCGCCGCTGACGCGACTGCCGGCCTGCTTTTGGATATGGACGGGGTGATCGTGGATTCGGAGCCGATCCACGCCCGCGCCGGGACTATCGCCCTGCAGCGCTGTCAGATCTCTCTGGATCTGGCCCCCATCTCCCTGCAGTTTAAGGGGCGCACCGACCGGGACATGTTCGAGTATCTTGTGGAACACCTGACGGACACCCCGCCTGCGGAACGATCCCTGCTGGTGCAGCGTTTGATCGAGGAAAAGGCCAAGGCTTTTGGCGAGCTGCTGGGGGAGGTGCCGCTGGTGCCGGGGGTGCTGGAGTTTTTGGCGGCCAGCCGCCGCCGCTTCTCAGCCCTGGCCCTCACCACCTCAGCCACCCGTCGGGATCAAGAGCAGATCTTTCAGCGCTTTAACCTGGGCCGCTGGTTCGACGCCGTGGTTACTGCCGAAGATATCCGGCGGGCCAAGCCCGACCCCGAGCCCTACTTGAAAACGGCTGCCAAGGTGGGCTTGGATCCCAGTCTGTGTTTGGTGGTCGAAGACTCCACCCACGGGATCCGCGCCGCCAAGAGGGCCGGCTGTTGGGCGGTTGGCCTGACCACTGCTTTCACCGCCGAGGAACTGCGCCGGGCGGGGGCCGATGCCGTGGTGGACAGCTTTGCCGAGCTGGCAGCACTTCTAGACCTGGGGGGTAAGGGGAAACAGCTCTAGCTCATCACCATGCCGCCGTCGATGGCGAAGACCTGCCCGGTGATGTAGGCTGCCGCCGGGTCGGCCGCCAAAAAGCGCACCAGCCCCGCCACCTCTGCCGGGGATCCCAGTCGCCCCAGGGGGATCTGGGCCAGGATGGGGCCGGGATCCAGCTTCTCGGTCATCTGGGTGGTGATAAAGCCGGGGGCGACGGCGTTGACGGTGATGTTGCGGCTGGCCAGCTCGCGGGCTGCCGTCTTGGTCAGGCCCACCACCCCTGCTTTGGCGGCGCTGTAGTTGGCCTGGCCGGGATTGCCCACCAGGCCCACCACCGAGGTGATGTTGATGATGCGTCCCTGCCGCTGCTTGACCATGATCTTGGCGGCCGCCTTCAGACACAGAAAGACGCCGGTGAGATTGAGATCCAGCACCGCCTGCCAGTCTTCCGGCTTCATGCGCAGCAGCAAGGTGTCGCGGGCCATGCCGGCATTGTTCACCAGCACGTCCACCCGGCCCCAGCGCCCCATCACCTGCTCGAAGAGTTGTTCCACCGCCTGCGGCTGGGAGACATCGGCGGCCACAGCCATCCCTTCGCCCCCCAGGGCGGCGATCTCCTGCAGCAGCGACTCGGCCTCGGCGGCGGAGCGAGCGTAGTTGACGACCACCTTGGCGCCAATCGCCCCCAAGTGAAGGGCAATGGCCCGGCCAATGCCCCGGCTGGCTCCGGTGACCACCGCCACCTGGTTATGGAGCGAGGGCAAGGGGAGAAGTTCAGACATAGGCAGCAGCTTCCCGCTTATTTCTACCGCCGCAACAGTATAGGATGCTTTGGCCTTGTCTGGGGCGGGGAGACTCCCCCCTATGGCCGTTCCAACAGCGATGAGACCGCCTGTCGCCTCGATCCCAAACTCCCCTCTCCTCTTGGGAGAGGGGCTGGGGGTGAGGGCTAGCTCCTCTTGGGAGAGGGGCCGCGGCTGGTCGCATCAGCAGCGCGGAGCGTTTGAGCAACTGGCTGGGGAGACCCCCTCGCGTCAGCGGGCCGCAGGCCCCAACGGTAGGTGCTGTCGCTGCTCGCGCAAGCGGAACGGTGTTCCCTAAGCGCTGACGCCAGGAGGATCCTTGCCCTCTGGGGAGAAACCAGTAAGCTGGGCCAGATTAAGATCGATGGCTAGGCCTAGCCGAGGAACCGTCCATGCAAGTGGAGTTTCGCGAGTGCGATCCGGGAAATCTCTGGATCTGGTTTGAGTTTGCGGAGCCGCCGGTTCCAGCGGAGCTGGAGTACCTCAAGGAGGTGCTGGAATCCTGGTATGTGCTGGGCAAGCTGGGGGGATTCAACGCCGAGCGCCTGGTGGCCCAAGAGGCGGAGGTGGATCTGAGCTATTTGGAGTACCCCAGCGACTCAGCTCCCTTGACCTCCCTGATGCACAACATGGGATCCTTGGAAGAAAAGGGCAACTGGGCCCGCTGCTGGTTTGACCTGGGCACGGCCGATGCCTTGGCGCTGGATGTGCTGATCAACGCCCTGCGCACCCTCAGCCTCGAGTACATTAACCTCAGCCGCGTCATCATCGGCGGGCAGAACGAGGACTGGCCAACACCGGATCCCGAGGAGACCGATGTCTATGATGATCTCAACGGCTACCTGCGGGATCATTGGGGGGAAGAGGGAGAGCTGGAATAGCTCCTACTCCAGGTAGCCCAGCTCTTGCATCCGCCGCACCAAGTCTGTGTTGCTTTCCATGTCAACTCGGCGAGGAGCGGTGCTGGGCCGGCGCGATTCTGCCCACTCCAACCACTGCCTCAGCCCTTGCCGCAGGCGGTCTAGCCAAGCCTGGGGGGAAAGGGATCCCGGCTCAGAAGGGATCCCGGCCGCCAGCAAGTCCTGCAGTTCCGCCGGATCCTGCTCCAGGTTGTAGAGGCTGGGGCGATCTCCGGTTTGGATCAGCTTGGTCACCCCTTCGTAGAGAGCGCGGCGGGTGTCGTAACAGGCGCGCGCCTGCAGCAGGTTGTCGTTGCGGTTTTCCATGGCGCGCAGGAGAATCTGGGGCGGGAAGGCTTCGCTGAGCACCACTCCCTGCTCCGGATCCTCGCCGGCCAGGGTGCGGCTCAGGCTGAGGCGGGCGATCTCGCGGCGAAGCTGGAGGCTGACGCGGGGGGCGCCGTTGGCTAGAGAAAGGCTGGGGCGGAAGCCGGCTGCTTCCAAGAGAGTATGGAAGAGGCGGCGGGTGGAAACGGGGGTGGCCACGCGCTTTCCTGCTGGAAAGTAGCCGGGGTAGTGCAGGATCAGGGGGACGCGGATCAGCTCTTCGTAAACCACAAAGGCGTGGCCGACAAAGTCGTGTTCCCCTAAGCCTTCGCCGTGATCGGCGACGATGGCCACCAGGGTGTTCTGCTCTAGGCCGGTGTGGCGCAGGGTCTCGAAGACGGATCCCAGCAGGTGATCCTGGTAGGCCACCTCGGCATCGTAGATGTCCCTGAGCACCTGGGCCTGCAGCGGGGAAAGCGGCTGGGGCAGGGGCGCCATCCAGCGGTAGGGCTGGGCGTTATACTCCCGCAAAAAGTCGCGCGCCTCGCGGTTGGTCTTGAAGTAGGGAGCATATTTCTGCACAAAGGGCTCCGGCGGCCAGTAGGGCAGGTGGGGCTCCATCAGGTTGACAAAGCAAAAGAAGGGCGGCGCTTGCCCATCCAACTGGCGGCGGGCCATCTGCTGCAAGTAACCGTTGAGGTCAGCAATGGAGGCAGCCGTGTTGCCCTTGAAGTTCATCAGCCGGGTCCAGAGGGAGGCAAACCAGGGGTGCAGCGCCAGTTGGAAGAGAGTATCAGAGCGGGCAAAGGCGTTTTGCACCGGGTAGGAGAGGCGGCGCCAAAACTGGGTGTAGGCGGCCAGCCAGCGGTTGAGGGGGGTGGGCAAGGGATTGCCTTCGGGGGGGCGGGTGGGCAGGGCCCCGCCGTAGTTGTAGAAGGTGTCAAAGCCGCGCCGCAGCCCGTTTTTCAGGATCCCGACCAGGGGGTTGTTGCAAAAGCCCACGGTGGTGTAGCCGCCCAGTTTCAACAGCTCCGCCAGGGTGGGCAGGGCGGGGCTCAGCTCCAGGTCTGCCTGGACAGTCTGGTGGGTGCTGGGATATTCCCCCGTAAACAGGGAGGCGTGGGAGGGGATCGTCCACTGGGCGGGGGCGATGGCCCGCTCGAAGAGGGTGGATTCTGCCGCCAGCCGATCCAGGTTGGGGCTGGTGGGCACCTGGCGGGCCCGCTCTTCCTCTGACCAGTAGCAGGAAAGGCGATCCGCCCGTTGGGTATCGAGCACGATCAACAGAATGTTGGGGCGTTCCCCCAAGGCGGCCTCTGCCATTGCTGAACTCCTCACCACAACCCACCCAACACGGTTCTTAAACTATCTTGACATGCTCCTGTCGGCCCTTTGTCGCCGGCTCCTAGGGCAAAGTGAGCTGGGTTTGGCTGTTGCCCTGGATCCGGGCGGTGTTGGCCTGCCAGTCTAGGATGCCGCTGTCGCCGCTCACGGTCAGGGCTTGTCCGGGCTGGCGGTAGCGCACATTGCCCAGGGCCTGCAGTTGGGTGGAGCCGATGCGCCAGCGGATCTCTTGGGCCTGCAACTCTTGGCCGGTTTGCAGGGACTCCGTCCCGCCAACGCGAACGGCTTTGGCTTTCACGTTGCCCAGCAGGCGCAGCTCGGTTAGGGGCAGCGGAGCCCGCAACTGCTCGCCGCTGAGGCGCACCCTTTGCTGGGGGGCATCCACCTCGACTGCTCCCAGCGCCTGCACCTCGCCGGCGCCAAATTCCCACAAGAAACGGTGGGCGGCCAGCTCCAGCTCCGGATCCCGATACTTGGCCCGCACCGGTTGGCTCGGATCCCGATTCTCCAGTTGCATCTGGGCTTGGCCAAAGTCGATGCGCAAGCGATCCCCCTCCAGAGATCCCCGGCCGTCCAACAGCTCCACCTGCACCTGGCCCTCGGCTTCGAGGAGGCGCTGTTCCGGCAACCACTGCAGCCGCTCTGCCTGCAGGCGCAGGTTGTCCCGCTCCGATTCCACCTCCACCTGGCCCGTCAGTTCCAGCCGCCGCTCGCCGGGGTAGGCGGATCCCCGCTCGGCCCGGACGCGAATGGCGCGATCCTCTGCGTCGAAAAACTCTCCCTCGATAGACTGCAAATGGGCGGATCCCAACTGCACGGGAGTGGTGCCATTTTCTGGGGGGGACTCGTATTCGGCCAGGCGAGCCTGGAGGCGCCAGAGCAGGCCACCATCGGGTTTGGCCTGGGTGAGGGTGATGTCTTCGTAGATCAACTGGGGGGTGGAGATGGGTGCGGAAGGAGCCTCGGGATCCCTGGCCGGGGGTGGCTCCGGCCCACCACAGGCAGCGCTCAGCAGGGCCAAAACCACTAGCCAACCTAGGATCCGAGAAGAACTGGGCTGCATGGCTCTCTCTCTTGCGCGCTTTCTCCTACCCTAGCTTTACCCTGCCGCTGGGCCGGATGGGATCCCGCTGTGGCATCATCAGGGCAGGGTATTGCGGGGGCAGGTGTGACCCAACTGTTGCAACTGTTCATCTACGGCCTCGTCCTGGGCAGCATCTATGCTTTGGGGGCGATTGGGGTGTCTCTCACGTTTGGCATTTTGCGCTTTGCCAACTTTGCCCACGGGGATCTGATGACCTTGGGGGCCTACTTTGCCCTGACGTTTGTCGGCTGGGGTTGGCCGCTAGAGGTGAGCTGGATCCCGGCGGCCTTGGCGACAGCACTGTGTGCGGTGGGGATCGACCAACTGGTCTATCGCCGCCTGCGCCGGGAAGCGCCGGTGATTTTGCTGATCTCTTCTTTTGGCACGGCCCTGATCTTGCGCAGCTTGGTGCAGATTCTCTGGGGGCCCAACAACCAGGTGTACCGCAGCGGCATCCAGTTGCCCTGGCAGTTTTGGGGGCTGCGCGTCAAGCCGGATTGGGTAGCGATTCTGGTGGGAACGGCGCTGTTGGTGGTGGCGCTGCACCTGTTTTTGCAGCACACGCGGGTGGGGAAAGCCATGCGGGCCATGGCCGACAATTTTGACTTGGCCAAGGTGACCGGCATCGATACGGAGCGGATCATTCTCTGGACTTGGGCCATTGGCGCCGCCTTGGCCTGTGTGGCGGGCATCTTCCTGGGCCTGGATACGCGGCTGCACCCCACCATGGGCTGGCGGCTGCTGTTGCCCGTTTTCGCTGCAGCCATCCTCGGCGGCATTGGTCGCCCTTACGGGGCCATCGCCGGGGGGCTGGTGATTGGCCTGGCGGAGGAGTTTTCTACTTTGGTGCTCAGCCCAGCCTACAAGACGGGGGTGGCCTTTGCCATTCTGGTGCTGTTGCTGATCTTGCGGCCCACAGGGCTGTTGGGAGGACGGGCCTGATGTTGAGCTACGCCATTTTCTTTTTGGTTTTGGTGGGGATCTACGGCGTGCTGGTGCTGGGCCTCAATATCCAGTGGGGCTACGCCGGCATGTTCAACATTGGGGTGGGGGCCTTTTTTGCTGTGGGGGCCTACGCCAGCGCCATTGCCACGACGCCGCCCACCCCTGAGCACCTGGGCGGGTTCGATCTGCCGTTCTGGGTGGGCTTTGCCATGGCGGTGGTCGCCGCCGGGGCGATCGCCTTCTTGATCGGCTTGATTACCCTCAAGCTGCGCTCCGACTACTTGGCCATCGCCACCATCGGCATTGCCGAGATCATCAGCCAAATCCTGAAAAACGAGGGCTGGCTGACCAACGGCGTGCGTGGCATCACCCGCATTCCGCGGCCCTTTCGCGGCTGGATCCCAGGACAGGATACGCTGCTGTACTTGGGCTTGGTGCTGCTGGTCTTGGCGGTGGTTTACTGGCTGAGCGAGCGGGCCTATCGCTCTCCTTGGGGACGGGTGCTGCGGGCTATCCGCGAGGACGAGCCGGCAGCCCTAGCCGCTGGCAAAGATGTGCTCCAGTTTCGTTTGCAGGCATTTGTCCTGGGATCCATGCTCATGGGGCTGGCGGGGGCGCTCTATGCCCATTTTGTCAACTTCATCAGCCCGGAAGCCTTCCAGCCGGAGTTTGCCACCTTCATCGTCTGGGTGATGTTGATTGCCGGGGGCAGCGGCAACAACCGCGGCGCCCTGCTGGGGGCGCTGGTGATTTGGGGCGTGTGGTCGGGCAGCGAATGGTTGACCAACCGTCTGCCGCCCCAATGGGCCACCCGGGCCGGCCCCTTGCGCATTTTGTTGATCGGGATCTTGCTGCAGGTGATTCTTCTCACGCGCTCCCAAGGGCTGTTGCCAGAACGTCCGCCCAAGCCTGTTGTGGCTACTTCCGTTTCGTCTAAGCAGAACCCAGCAGGATAGGATGGGGTCGGCTGCAGCCGTTGTTGACGTGTTTGAGACAACCCAGACCTCTGCCACCATGACTCCGCGCCCCCAGGAAACGGACTCTCCCTTGTCGCCCCACAACCCCGACGCGACAGGCTGCCATCCCGATGCCGGACAGCCCGGGATCCCGACTGCGCCCATCCAGGAGGGCTATGCCTTGCCGGAGCAGTATTTCAACCGCGAGCTGAGCTGGATCGAGTTCAACGCCCGAGTGTTGCACGAGGCTCTGGACGAGCGCACTCCCCTGTTGGAGCGGCTGAAGTTTCTGGCCATCTTCGAGAGCAACCTGGACGAATTCTTCATGGTGCGAGTGGCGGTGATTCGCCGTCAGTTGGAGACGGGTGTGTTGGTGCTGACTCCAGATGGCCTCACACCGCAGCAGCAGTTGCGGCAGATCTCCAATCGCCTGCGCCCCCTGATTCAAAAGTTACACGAGTGTTTTCGGCAGGAACTGGTGCCTAAGCTGGCGGAACAGGGCATTCACATCCGCGATTTTTCCGAGCTGGCCGAACCGGAGCGGCAGGAGCTGCGGGAGTATTTCGACCGCCGCCTGTTTCCCGTGCTCACCCCCTTGGCGGTGGATCCGGGCCATCCTTTTCCCTATATCTCCAACCTCAGCCTCAGCTTGGCGGTGGTGGTGCGGGATCCGGAGACCGGCAAGGAACACTTTGCCCGCGTCAAGGTGCCCAACACCCTGCCCCGCTTTGTGCCGCTGCGGGACGGGGTGAGCTTCGTGCCGCTGGATCAGGTGATCGCCCATCACCTGGAGGCCCTGTTCGTGGGCATGGAAGTGCTGGAGTACTACCCCTTCCGCATCACTCGCGACGCCGATCTGGAGATCCAAGAGGACGAGGCCGACGATCTGCTGGCAGCCATTCAAGAAGAGCTGCGCAAACGGCGCTTTGGCTCGGTGGTGCGCATGGAGATCGCCAAGTCGATGCCCTCTGCCATTCGCCAACGGCTGTGCGAAGAGCTGCATCTGGATGCCGACTCCGTTTACGAGGTGGATGGGCTCCTCAACATGGGGGGGCTGATGGCGTTTCTCAACCTCAACCGCCCTGATTTAAAAGATCCCCCTTGGGGGCCCGTCACCCCTCCCCGCTTGCGTACTGCCTCGGTCAGCGATGAGCCGGTGGATATCTTCTCCGTCATCCGGGAAGGGGATCTGCTGGTGCACCACCCCTACGATTCCTTTGCTGCCAGTGTGGAACGGTTTTTGGAGGAGGCGGCCAACGATCCCCAGGTGCTCACCATCAAGCAAACCCTCTACCGCACCTCCGGCGACTCCTCGGTGGTGGGATCCCTCATCCAGGCTGCCGAGAACGGCAAGCAGGTGGCCGCCCTGGTGGAACTCAAAGCCCGTTTCGACGAAGAAAACAACATCCTCTGGGCCAAGAAGCTGGAAAAAGCTGGGGTGCACGTGGCCTACGGCCTGCCGGGGCTGAAGATCCACTGCAAACTGGCGCTGGTGGTGCGGGAAGAGGGGGGATCCCTGCGCCGCTATGTCCACATCGGCACCGGCAACTACAACCCCAAGACCGCCCGCATCTACACTGACTTGGGCCTGTTTACCTGCGATGAGACTCTCTGTAACGATGTAACAGAATTGTTTAACCTGCTGACGGGCTATTCGCGGCAACGGCACTTCCGCAAGCTGCTGGTGGCCCCTCGCACCCTGCGCCAGGGGATGGAAGCCTTGATCCGGAGAGAGATGCGCCATGCCCAAGCCGGCCAGCGGGGACGCATCATCGTCAAGGTCAACTCCCTCACCGACCCGCGCATGATCCAAGTGCTCTACGAGGCCAGCCAGGCAGGGGTGGAGATCGACCTCATTGTACGTGGCATGTGCTGCCTGAAGCCAGGGATCCCGGGCCTGAGCGAGCGCATCCGTGTCATCAGCATCATCGGGCGCTTCTTGGAGCACTCCCGCATCTTCTACTTCTACAACGGCGGCCAGGAAGAGTACTTCATCGGCAGCGCCGACTACATGACCCGCAACCTGGATCGCCGCGTCGAGGTGGTAACCCCTGTAGAGAATCCCCTGTTGCAGCAAGAGCTGAAGGCGATCTTGGAGATCTGTCTGACGGATAACCGGCAAGCTTGGGAATTGCGTCCCGATGGCACCTACGTACAGCGACAGCCCAAGCCGGGAGAGCCGGTACGCTCCACCCACCAACGCCTGATGGAGCGGGCCGCCAGCCGCCTTTAGCCCTCACCCCCGGTCCCCTCTCCCTCTGGGAAGTTGGCTTAGGAGCGAGGGGTTTGGGCAGCTTCGGCCTCTTGCTCGCCCAGGGCGAGCACCTGCTCGGTGGCCTGCAGCGAAGACTGCAAGCTCTCCAACTTTTGTCGGCTGGAGCGGTTCAGCCCCGCCTCAATGCCGTTCACCAAGAGCTGATCCAGAGAGAACCAACCGCCGCCATTGACGGCAAAGGCCAAGAAGATGGCCGCGTAGATGGCCGATAGCTCCAGGTAAGGAATGCTGAAGCCGGCCACCTTGATGTGGTGAAACATGGCCACCGCCATCGTGGCCACCAGGCTCAATGCGGCGGGCCGCGTGAACAGGCCCAGGGCCACCAGGGGAGCTGCGATCAGTTCAGTGTAGGCGGCTACATAGGAGAAAAAGATGGGGAACGGCAAGCCGATCACTTCCACATAGGCCGCCGCAAACCCTTCGATATCGGCCAGCTTGTCGAGGCCGTTGTGAATCATGAATAGCCCCGCCACCACCCGCAAGACGGTCCACCCCAACTGGGACCACCGCGGAGGAACGCTGTCGTGACGCAAAACCGAGACGAGCAGCACGGGAAACTGCTGAGTGAGTGCCATGAGATGCAACCTGCAATGCAAAGATGCTAACTATTGTAACGATTCTAAATTTCTGTAACAAGACCAGGGCGGGATCCCCTGTCCTTCGGAGGCCGGATCGTCGGCCATTGGGTTGGGGGTGGGCGCAGCAACAGAGGGGATCCCTGCCCCCGCAGCGTCGCTTGGACAAGATGCGCCCGAGCCGTTCTCGAGTGCCTATCCTTGTGAAGTGTTGGCGCAATTCTTCTGGCAGACGATCCCTGTCTTTAGCTAATCCGCCGTTCGCGCTAGCGGGACGTAGTCCTGGAAGCCCCGCTCT
>NZ_JANSHP010000107.1:0-37576 GCF_047502605.1 Synechococcus sp. RC10A2 | reverse complement strand
CTCGTTGCGGGTCGTGGGACAGAGACTTGAACGCTGCTATCGAGATTTTGAAGCGTGGACTCAGGTCCCCCCGTATACGGGGGGATATAGGGGGGCGGTGGGACTGCCGCTCTCTGGCTGTGGAGGATCCTGGTTTACCAGTCCGTTGAAGCAGCAACTCCGAGAAGTGATTCTCGGAAGCTCCCGTCTACAGCCCGTCAGGGCTTAGCGGGAGAGGATGTCACTCAAGCGAGCAACTGTAAGTGGGGAGGGGGAGTTTTCAGCCAGTCTTGGCAGCTCAGCAGCCCCTCGCGAAAGCGGGTGGCCGCCTGCGATTGATAGCGCTCCGGGTTAAACGCCAGCCAAAGGGTGCGCCGTATCTGCAGCCCTTCCACCGCCAGCTTTTTCAGCCGCCCTTGCTCCAAGTCGGAGCCCACCGCCACCATCGACAAAAAAGCCACCCCCAAGCCAGCCTGGACGGCATTCTTGATTGCCTCAATCGAGCTGAGTTCCAGCCGTACATTTAGCTGGCCCGGGTTGATGCCGTGGCGATTCAGCACCCGGTCGATGGTCTGCCGCGTGGAAGACTGGGGATCCAGGGTAATGAAGGGCAAAGTCAACAGATCCACAAGGGCGGGAGCATCGAGGGCACAGCTGGGGGCGCCGACCAACACGTATTCGTCTTCCGCCAGAGCAATCACCTTCAAATGCCGCTGTAAGTCAAAGGGGATCTCCCCGCCGACAATGGCCAGATCCAGCCGACCCTCCACCAGCTTCTGGGCAATTCGCCGTGTGGATTGCACCAAGAGCTGCACCGAAATCTGGGGATAGCTGCGGTGATACTGCGCGATCAAAGAGGGCATGACGTAGGTGCCCACCGTTTGGCTGGCCCCCAAAACCAAGTGCCCCCCTCCCATCTCTTGCAAATTGGCCAGAGCTTGAACCGCTTCCCGGCAGAGCTTGAGGATGCGCTCGCTGTAGTGCAGCAACACCTGCCCCGCATCCGTCAGCTCCACCTTGCGCCCGCCGCGGTCAAACAACACCACTCCCAACTGTCGCTCCAGGTTCTGCACCTGCAAGCTGACCGCTGGCTGGGAGACAAACAGGCTCTCCGCAGCCCGCCGAAAACTCCCCTGCTGCGCAATCGCCTGAACGATGAGGAGCTGATCCAGGGTAAACGGCAGTTCATCCGCCATAGGGAACTCCAAATCACCCAGCGGGATCCCTTCCAACCCAGCGAACTCGGCAGCCCAGGATCGAAAGCCCGCCTGAGATCATCATATATAAGCAGGCTAAATACTAAGAAAATACAAAAGGTGAGCAATCTCGAGAGAACGGCTCGCTCCCGCCTTTTGGACGGGATCTGGGGTGGAGCGCCTCTCCCGAAGAGCCGTTGAAACTGTTTGTTGAAGTTGAGAGCCATCCCCAAGGGCCAGGCGGCTCTGGACCTGTCTTTGGCTTCCCTCTAGCGAGGGCCATAGGGCGTCCAATAGCCGCGCCCCTGTTGCCTTGCCGCATTGGCTGCCTCTTTGAGAATGACGCCGTACTTGAGGCCATTGGTTTGCGGCGACAGTAGGCCATGCCCCAAAAACAGCATTTCCTGGTTGATGAGGGTATTGGCCCGCCAAACGTAGGCAGGCAGGGTGGGGGTGGGGGCCAGAGCGGGATCCAACTCCAAGAAAACCTCGCGCCCCAGCAAAGCCGTCTGCAGGTATTGACCAGCATTGGAGATGGGCAGAGGGGTTTGCCCGCGCAGCTTCGTCCACGTAGGATTGAGCTCTGCCGGCAGAGGAGCAATCCCGATCAGTTGCACCAGCCGCAAATTCAAGTCCCCTTCGAGCTGGACAACCAGGGTGTTGTAATCGACCACCCGAATGACTTGTGCCCGTTTGAGGCTGCGTAGATCCGGACGGGCCACCAAGGTCAAGGCCCAAGCGGGCCATGCCGAGACCAGCAAGGGCAAGGCCAGCAGGCTGCTCAGCTTAATTAAACTCCGTCCCTGGGATATCAACAGAGACTTGGGACGGTGAGAGATGGGAACAGACCGCAGCGATTTCTGCATCATGGACTTCACCCGTTGCATGGCGGACTTGACGACAGGGATGGTTTGCATGCTTAACCTTTGAATTTGACGCTGCCTTTACACCGCCACCCGGCGGGCCCAATGCCGGAGCCGGCTCACTGCCGTCACTCTACAAAAAACTTGGGCAGATGGGTCAGTTCTGCAAGCTGTCTCTCGATTTCAACTTGCGGATGCGCCACCCCCTGACAACCTATAGAGTCATTTCAAAAATGAAACGGCTCGTTACGTTATTTCCTAGCTCCCCTCTCCCTCTGGGAGAGGGGACGGGGGTGAGGTTGTCCAAAGAATCTCTCAAACGCGGGGATCCAGGATGGCCGCAGGGCTCTTCTCCAGAGTCTTGGGCAGGAGGGAGTTGACCAATACGGTAACCAAGCCCAGCCGATTGCCCGCCAGGATATCCGTCCACAGGCGATCGCCCACGATGGCCACCGCCTCCACCGGCAGGTTCATTTGCGCCACAGCCCGCCGCAGAGCGCGCCGCGAGGGTTTGCCGGCGCCGTGAATGGAAGGCAGGTTCAAGCTCTCGCCGATTTGGCGAATGCGGTTGCGGTTGAGGTTGTTGCTCACCAGCCAAATCTGAAAGTGGGGGCGCAATTGCTCCAGCCAGGCGGCCACAGCCGGATCCACCTCAGCCTGGCGGATCGGCACCAGCGTGTCGTCCACGTCGAAGATGACGCCCCTCACCTGCCAGGCCAACAGATCTTCTGCCCGCAGCCGCAAGACAGTGCCGGCCACCACCACATCCGGTTGCAGGAGCTTGAACCAAGGTTTGCGTACCATCGAGAACCTTTTCAGCCACCAACTGCCAATGCTCCTGACCTTCTCATTGCGAAGTGGGCGGGGATCCCTGCCGCTCGCGGAGGATTTGCCGTTGAGCTGCCTCGTGCTCGGCTAGGGTCTTGCTGAAAACATGGGTGCCGTCGTAGCGGGCCACAAAGTAGAGGTAATCGGTCTCCTCAGGCTCCAAAACGGCTTTGAGGCTGGCCAAGCCCGGACTGGCGATGGGGCCAGGGGGCAAGCCGGGGGTGAGGTAGGTGTTGTAGGGGGAGGGGGTACGCACCTCGGCAAGGGTGAGGCGGCGATCTGGCGTCTGCTGGATGTTCAGGGCATATTCCACCGTCGGATCGGCTCCCAAGGGCATTCCCTTTTTGAGCCGGTTCAAAAAGACGCCCGCGATTAAGGCACGCTCCTCCGGCACGGCGGCCTCCCGCTCCACAATGCTGGCCAAGGTAACCCACTCATGCAAGGAGAGGGAAGTAGTGTGCTGGCGAAACAGGGGTAGGGCCACGGCGGCAAACCGCTGCAGCATGGCGTTGATGACAATCTCGGCTTTTTGCTGATCCGGCAGGGATCCCTCCACCTGTTCGACAGGAAAAAGATAGGTGTCGGGGAAGAGGTAGCCTTCCAGGGAGTTCAAGCTGGGGGGCAGCCAATCGAGGGGAGGGATCACGCGGGCCGTGGCGATGAAAACATCGGCTGCCAACCAGTTGCGCTCCGCCAAGGCCGCCGCCATCTGCTCGATCCGCCAGCCCTCCGGGATGGTCAGCCGCCGCTGCAGAATCCGGCCCTGCCGCAGTTGTCGGGCTACGGATAGCATGTCTTGGTTGGGATCCAAAGCGTAGGTACCTGCCTGAAACAGCCAGTCGCGTCCAAAGGTGCGGCTCCACAGCTCCCAGGCCAAGGCAGAGCGGATCACCCCCGCTTGGTGCAGTTGTTTCCCGATTAAACGGCTGCTGCTGCCCGGCTGGATCACCACCTGGATTGGCTCTGGGCCACCCAGCGGCTGAAGCCAGGTCTGCCAGCGCCAGTAGCCAAATCCAACGGCCAAGGCCACCAGGAAAGCTAAGCCTTGCACTAGACGGCGACCCCAGCGTTGGCGGCAGCGGGGCGGAGCACTTTGGGCGATCAGGCCTTCGGGCGAGGCGGGATCGCGGTGATCGGTCATCGCCTTCCCCTCCACATCGCGACAGCACATCCTCTGGCCAGGTTAGCGTGGCCAGAAGAGATCTTCAGGCCGTCACCGGTCAGTTAGGGCCACCCCCAGTGTAGCCTCGGCCTATCCCACTTAGGATCCGCTCTCCTGGGCCAGGCGGGCAGGGATCCCATTGCTCTTGGGAGTTGTTTGTCCAATCCAAGTGCCGATGGGCTCCCCTTGCACCACCCGGTAGATGTTGCCGGGAGTGGTCAAGTCGAAAACCACGATGGGTAGTTGATTTTCTTTGCAGAGGGCGATGGCAGTGCTGTCCATCACCCGCAGATCGCGGGTAAGCACATCCTGGTAGCTGAGGACATCGTAGCGGCGGGCCTGAGGATGGGTCTTGGGATCCGCGTCATAAACCCCGTCCACCTTGGTGGCTTTGAAGATCACCTCGGCATCGATCTCCGCCGCCCGCAAGGCCGCAGTCGTGTCGGTGGTGAAGAAGGGATTTCCAGAGCCTGCCCCAAAGATCACCACCCGCCCTTTTTCCAGGTGACGAATGGCGCGGCGACGAATGTAAGGCTCTGCCACCTCCTGCATGGCAATGGCCGTCTGCACCCGCGTCGGGATCCCGGCCCGCTCGATGGCATCTTGCAAGGTTAAGGCGTTGATGACGGTGGCCAACATCCCCACGTAGTCAGCAGAAGCTTGATCCATCCCCTGGGCAGCCGCTTCCTTGCGCCCGCGCCAGATATTGCCCCCTCCCACCACGATCGCCACCTGCACGCCCGCCCGCACCACCGAGGCTACTTCACTGGCAATGGACTGCAAGACCTCGGGGTCAATCCCGTAGGGACGTTCCCCCATCAGGGCTTCACCGCTCAGCTTCAGCAGAATACGTCGGTACTTCATGGCTATCCGCTCCAGCCCACCCCTGCCTACAATAGCAGCTTTGCTGGGCTAGCTCCGGTCAGGGTGTTGGTCAACAGAGCCTCTCGACGAACTTGCCATCACGGCTGCTGTTCTTCGCCAGCGCTGGCCTCCTGATCCCGAGGAACAGAACGGAAGCGGCGGCTATTGCGAGCACGACTTTTCTGAAACTGCTTGGCATACTCGCGGTTGCGCTCGGCTTTTTCCCGCTTCAGGTTGCGTTTTTTGGCCATGCTGGTCTTCCTGACCGGTTGTCCGGCATAAAGTGAGGCACTCAGGTGGAGTGCGAGGCGTCCTTAATCGTAACATGCTTTGCCGGAGCCATCCTGAAGGCCTCTGCTCAGCCAGCTATGGGCAGGGATCCCCAGAGCAGAGATAGGCCGATCAGGAGGAACCCCACGCCTGCCGAGGTTTTGATCCAGCGGGGGGGGATGACTCGCGCTACCCAAGCCCCCGCCCATACCCCAATGAAGCTGGTGCTGATTAGGGCAGCAGCAGCTCCGCAGAAGATCACCCCAAGATTTTGCGAGTGGGCGCTGAGGAGCAGGGTGGCCAACTGGGTTTTATCGCCCATTTCGGCCAGCAAAATTGAGCCGAAGCTGACCAGAGCAGCTCGCGCCGCTGTCTGTTTCAAGAAAGAGAACATCTGACTGCTGTGCTGGCTCAACACGTTTCTCTGTAGCCACGTTGCTCTTACACAAGAGGATAGCTTGGTAGCCCCGTACTTGAGTACGCGGCGGAAAAGCCCTTGAGCCACTTTAGTTGCTTCTTTGTTATTAGTACAGAGCTTCTCCAGGAAAACAACCTACTGCGGTGCAAAACCCGCGTGGCAATAACTAACCTGGAGGAACTTAAGTCCGAAGTAAGCAGAACTTTGAGGTTATGCCTCAAAGGACTGTCTAGGGGCGTCTTGACAGCGCCTTCGCGAGTCCACTTTGGGCTGCGTAAGAATCCCCTGGGTGGGAGTGTCAAAGCCACCCTTCCCCTTCACGGGAGATGTGTAAACTACCGGGCTCCGACCGCTCCCCAACCCCCCGTATACGGGGGGAGGTAGGGGGGCTGGTTTACAGCAGCCCCCAATAATGCAATCACGTTGGCACCGTTAAAATCTGCATCCCCTTTCCAGCCACAGACCGAGTTCACACAACGAAAATGCTTCCCTTCCCGTTGCCCAATCCACAGGCACGGGTGGCAGGTCTGCGAGCTGTAGGCAGGCGGCACCACCCCAACCTGGATCCCGGCCCGCAGCGCCTTGTACTGCACAAACTGCTTCAGTTGATAGAACGCCCAACTATTCGACCGCCGCCGCTCTATCTTAACTGCGCGGCTGTCGGTTGGTGCGCTCCCTAATGCCACTCAGGTCTTCCAGGGCAATAAAACTGTGGGTGGCCTGCGCCCTCGACACAATCGCTTTGGAGATGCAGGGATTGACCCAGGTTTGCAAGCGTCTCTCCTGACCAGACAGCCGTTGCAAGAGTTGGCGGCATCTGCGCCGACTAGATCTTGTGCCCTGACTGGCTTTGCGTTGAAGTGACGCCCGCAGCCGGGAGGAGTGGTCTCTGACCTGGTTCAACGGCTGTCCATTCCAGTTGTCCTCCTCTGAGGTATGGGCAATATCTCTCCTCCCCAAGTCCACCCCCATCGCCTTGGGGGTGTCTGGCTCGACGCCAATCTGGATGTAGTGAGAACCCTCTTTGCGTTTGACCAACGTGGCCGATTTGGGATTGGTGCCGGCCAGCATCCCTCGTTGATAGTTGCCAATGGCCAACTCAAAGCGTTCCCGACCCTCTACGGTGGTCAGCGACACCGTCCAGTCGTTCTCGCGGAAGGAAAAGATGCGGGCATCGTAGGTCACGAAGCCTGCCTTGAAGGCCTTGACCGGACAGTTCTGTTGCCGGGCAACCTTACGCGACCCTGCCACCCGTCTGCATACCTGTTGTGCCAGGATAGCCCAAAGCAGGTACGAATCTCGCGCTAGCAGAGAGATTGGAGCTTGACGGCGTTGACTATCTTCTCTGGTGTGTTCTCATTCACCCAGTTCAAGGCCTGCACAAAGGCGTCCAGAGTAGCATCCAGCTTGGCGGCTTGCGACTCCGATACCTAAGGACTCCGTCCCGCTAGCGCGAACAGTTTGATAGTCAAGACTTGGGGCATGCTGTAACTATACATCAACAGACCGCATTCCTCCCGTCACTGACCGGCCCGGCCCCCGGCCCCCCAGTCCCCCCGTATACGGGGGGATACAGGGGGGCTGGGCGGGGGGATATAGGGGGGTACAGGGGAGCTCCCGCGGTTTCTAGCTGACCCGCATACCCCGAAACGAAACAGAGCGAGGGATCTGTCTAGATTACTGCCCCTCGCCCTCCTCTACTTGTCTAAACTACACGGGCGCTCCAAGACCGGTATAGGAGCCATAGAAGAAAAGCCCAACCACCGTGACCACACCCAAACCGACAACCACAGCCACTATCCACAGAGGGATCCTTGCCTGACTAGTCATAGCAACTGGCCTCCAGAAGAAAAAGATAGGTCTAAAAAGTTGCACCCGTAGTCTGCAAAGAGAACCAAGGGCTGGCTAAGGTAAGCCTACATTGATCCCTGCAGCTTTTTCTCAACTTAAGACCAGAGACAAGTGAAGTCTCAGTTGAGAAAGTAGCTGGAAAACAACAGCCCCACCACAAACACCAGCAGCAAGCCCAAGTATAGGGAGGTGCGGTTTAGCTCTACCGGCTGGGTGTTGGGATTCTTCTCAGGTTGATCAGCCATGGGGTTCACCGTTGAATAAACTGCATTGCGGCAATAGCTCCCAAAAAGAAAACGGTTGGAATCGCCAAAGTATGCACCGCCAACCAACGGACAGTAAAAACGGGGTAGAAAACAGGCTCGTCAGGTTTGTTAACAGATTTGGTCGCCATAGTCCAGATCCTGCATCTTGGAACGCAAAATAGATTTACAAATCGCAACAACTAAAGAGTTGCCAGCCTGGCCCTGCTCTTTCCTAGCGAGTTAACTTTTCCAGTTGCTCAAGAGCGTTGAAGCGGTCGCTGACAATCGGTAACTCCTGCCGCTCTGCGGTGAAATACTCATTGGGGCGCGGGGTGCCAAAGATATCATAAGCCAAGCCGGTGCTGACAAAAAGCCAACCCGCCAAAAACAAAGCGGGAATGGTCAGGGCATGAATAACCCAGTAGCGGACGCTGGTAATAATATCGACAAAAGGTCGCTCTCCAGTGTTGCCAGCCATGAAACTCCTCCCTGCACTAGGGGCAAAAGGGCTCTTTGAGTCTATAACACAATGATAAGGAGTTGCATGCACAGCTACAAGTTACAAGACAATTGCTCAAGCTGTTTGCCGCCAAGCGAGGCCCCATCCTTGCATAGGTAAGATCTCCTAACAGCCTCTGAGTTCAACTCTAGGGCAGCGTGAGCCGGAACGCCTGGGGTAGGGGATCCCACTGCCAAAGGGCGCAATCGCGACTGACATCGAGGGCTTGAGGACACGGCGGAACTTTGAGATAAGCTGGCTCTGAGGGGATGTCAACGGAACAGGAGTAACAGCTATGCGGTGCTCGTGGCCCCTAGCCTTGGGCCTATGTTGGACGCTAGGCTGGTCAAGCCTCAGCTTGCCGGCCTGGTCGCAAGGGGTCGAGCAGCAAGCCTCGCTGGCCTGGGCCGATGCCTACGTGGCAGCGCTGGAGCGCCAGACGGACCTGGTGCTCACCCAGGAGCCGCTGTCGGCGACCTTGACTCGTCTGGAATTGGCCCAGTGGCTAACGGAGTTTTTCGGCTACGTCCCCAACCCCAACCAGGTACAAGAGATTCGGGATCTCGAGCCCAATACCCCCGACTATTGGACGGCCCAAGCGGTGCTGCAGGCGGGAGCGATGCGCCTGTACGAGGGCAACGAGTTTCGCCCGCAAGGAGATCTCACCCACCTGGAAGCCCTGGCTATTTTGGTGCGGGCCCTGCAATTGCCTGCTCCCAACCAGGACGATATTGAGCGCTGGATGGCTCTGTACACCGATGCTGCCGAGGTGCCGGAGGTGGGGCGGGCTTTTGTGGCGATGGCAGGGGAAGCAGGGCTATTGGTGAATGTGCCGGATCCGGCCCGGCTGCGGCCCAATCGGGTGCTCAGCCGAGCCGAGGGGGCGGTGCTGTTGCACCAGGCGCTGGTGTATCGCGGTCAGCTTCCGCCTTTGCCAGCTCCGGTGGCGCAGTTGCGTCCCTCTCCTGCTCCGGTGGCCAAGACTGTCCAACCCGAAATCTTGCAAACGCGGATTACCCCTGAGTCGGGAGTGGTGCCGCCAGGGGGAACTCTGACTGTTGAGGCCCAGGCCACTCCCAACGGCAGGGCCACCGTGGATATCGGCAGCTTGGTGCAGGGCTTGCCCATGCAGGAGGTGCAGCCCGGCTATTACCGCGCCGTTTACACCCTTGGCCCTCAGGACAGCGCCCTCAGTCCCGATATTCGTATCCAACTGAGCCTCAACGGACGGGAGACCCGCGTTCAGCGGCGGCTCCCTCAACTGGCCCTGGGCAATGTCGCTCCCCCGCCGGTGGAATCGGTGTTTCCGCCCCCATCCCCTCTGCCACAACCGGCCACCCCTGAGCCTGCTCCTCTGGCTCCAGTCGGCAACCGCTATCCGCGTATTGAGGCGATTCGCTTGGATCCCCAGCGCGACCTGGTGGAAGGGGATATTCTCACCATTGCCATCTGGGGGGACTCGGGGGGGATCGCCCAGTTTGATTTGGGGAATTTGGCCCTGAACCAGCCGATGCGGGAGGTGCGACCCCACCACTACGAGGGCACCTACGTGGTGGCCCCCACCCACCAAGCCAGCAACCCCGTTTTGCGAATTGTGCTCACTAAGGATGGCCTCAGCCAGGAACACCGGGAGATCTTCCCTTTTGCAATCGATGGATCTAAGGGAACCCGCTCCACCATCCAGCCGGTCTCCGCACCTGTCGCTGCTGGGCTGCCCCGGATTTTCAATGTCACCACCAACAGCACCAACCTGCGCATGGGCGAGATCCTCAAAGTTACGATGCGAGGGGATCCGGGGGGGCGGGCAGCTTTTCGCATCGTCGGGGTGACGCCGGAGGTGGAGATGCGGGAGGTGGCGCCCGGCCTCTACGAAACCCAGCAGCAACTGCCCTTCAACATGCAGCCGGTCAACAACGGCCTCGTTGAGGTGATCCTGGAGCGGGGCGGCCAAAGAGCCACCCAAACCAGCCCCTCGCCCATTACCATCGCTCCCTGAGCAAAACTTGCCGTGCAGCCTCGCGAGAACTTTATCCCGCTGGTGCAAACGGTAGCTAAAGGAATACGATCCGCTTGCCCAGCTATTGGCGTTCACCGGCAGCTTGGTAGTTACAGCCATCTCAAATGGCAATGAAACGTTTCTCTGCGTCGTTATTGCTACGCAACGCTGTCGCGGACGCGCCGGCCGTGCGGAGCACTATCCCCAACTCCCCTCTCCCTTTGGGAGAGGGGCCGGGGGTGAGGGTAGAGGGGGTCGGCGGCAAAGTGTCTTCGTCTTGTTTGAAACGACTATACGCCCCTTGGCTAGACGGCTGCCTCAAAGGGATCCGCGCTGCGCTGGATCTGGGTGGATAATTTGGGAATCACCTGCAGCTTGAACTGTTGCTCGAAGACCTTTTTCTTCTCGTTCAAGCTCCACAGCTCCAGGGCACAGTCGTCGTTGGGGTGCCTGGGATCCAAAATCAGCTCCATGCAGCGGGGGCCTTCTCCCAGAAGCTGAAAACGGCAGTGGAGAGCTTGGATGGCCTGCAGGCGGCGGCGATCCAGAGCACAGGCTATGCGCAGCAGGGGGCTGAGCTCGAGGACAACTTGGCGATCCCGCTCGTTGCTGAGGCGTTGAAAGTTCTCGTGCTTCTTCTTGGGGGGCGACTTGCGGTGGTAGCGGGCCAGGTTGGCGATCACCTCTATCTCTTCCTCGTTGAAGCCCAACAGCTCCCCGTGGCGGATCAGGTAGTAGGAGTGCTTGTGGTGGGCGGCATGGCTGATGAAGTGGCCGCAGTTGTGCAGCATGGCGGCCGCCCAGAGAAGAGCTCGCTCGCGGGAGCCCCAGGAGTGCAGGATGCCGCGGGTCTGATCGAAAAGACTGAGGGCAAACTCCGCTACCCGCTCGGCATAGGGGAGCTCCACCTGGTATTTTTCCGCCAGCTTGAGGATGCTGCGCCGCCGCACCGAGCTGTGGTAGCGCAGCCGATCTTCAATGAGCCCCTGGCCGATCATCCAATCCACGATCAGCCCTTCCCGCAGGGCCCGTTCGCAAAACTGGATCCGCTCCACCCCCAGCAGGGTCATCACCTCCTCCAAGATGACGGCCCCAGCCAGGATGATCTCCCCGCGTCTTTCCCCAAAGCCGGGCAGTTTTTGCCGTTCGGCCACGGTGAGGGAGCGCAGCTCTTTGACATAGGCCCGCAGGGCTTCCAGGCTGAACTCATACCCCTGCAGGCGAGTGGGGGCAGCGCCCAGCCGACGGCGGGCATCCAACTGGGCCAAGCACTCGATGGTGCCGGAGGTGCCCACCAAGGTCAGGGATCCCGGCTGTTGGGAGGCTTCGACGATGCGCCGCATCTGCTCAATGGGAGCTTCCAGCATGCCGCGGACATGTTGCCGCAGCGCCTGCAGCTCGGCGGAGGTGGGCGGATCGTGGTGCAAAAAAGCTTGGGTCAGGCGCACCGCCCCCACCTTGATGCTGCGTAGAAACTCCGGCTCTTGGCCGTTGCCCAGAATCAGCTCGGTCGAGCCGCCGCCGATATCCACCACCGCGTGCAGCCGATTGTGGAACTCCATGGCCGAGAGCACCCCCAGGTAGATGCGGCGGGCCTCCTCCTGGCCGGAGATCAGCTCGATGCGCAGGCCCAGCTCCTGCTCGATCCGCTTCAAGAACTCCGGCCCATTGGGGGCCTCGCGCACAGCGCTGGTGGCCACGGCAACGATATCCTGCACCTGAAAGCTCTCGGCAATGCGGCAAAACCGCTCCAGAGCCGTCCGGGCCCGTTCCATGGCAGCAGGGGTAAGGGCGCCCGTCTGGCTGCAGAATTCCCCCAGCCGGACGGTGGCTTTTTCGCGGGAGATGATGGTGAAGCTGGGGATATTGGGGTTAATGCGCACCACCACCATGTGCAGGGAGTTGCTGCCCACATCGATGGCGGCTATGACCGGAGCAACTCCAGACTCAGAAAGGGGGGCCGGTTTCGGTTCAGAGGCGGCGGCAGAGCGTTCGGCAAGGTTGGCGAGCGAAGAGACCATGAATGAATTCAGAGGTTGCGACACTTTGCGACACTTCTAGAATACTGTGTGCTTTCCCCCCTTTTTCTTGGCCGAGCTGTGGGTTTAAAGGCGACGGTCTTTCTTAAACAGAGAGTTGTCCCCGTTGGGGATCCCGGCTGTTCTGGCCTCAGACTAAGATAAAAGCACTGCAGAGTCATTTTTGTCGCCAAGCGGGTTCCGATGTCTCAACCAGCCGCATCCCCTCAACAGGCCAACAGCCCCCTCAAGCTGCTGCGTACCCACGAATCTCCCAAGCTGGAGCGCATCCGCCACACCACCTCTCACGTCCTGGCGATGGCGGTGCAAAGGCTGTTTCCCAAGGCCCAGGTAACCATCGGCCCGACGACCGACTATGGCTTTTACTACGACTTTGACCATCCCGAGCCCTTCACGCCGGAAGATCTGGAGCGCATCAAAAAAGAAATGCAGGCGATCATCAAGAAAGGCTTGCCGGTGATCCGCGAGGAGGTGAGCCGGGAGGAGGCCAGGCGCCGCATCGAGGCCCTCGGCGAACCTTACAAGCTGGAGATTTTAGATAGCATTCCCGAAGGCGAGCCGATCACCATCTACCATCTGGGGGATGAGTGGTGGGATCTCTGTGCCGGCCCCCACGTGGAAAACACGAAGGAGATCAACCCCAAAGCTTTTGACCTGCTCAGCGTGGCCGGCGCCTATTGGCGGGGGGACGAGACCAAGCCGCAGCTCCAGCGCATCTACGGCACCGCCTGGGAGACGCCGGAGGAGCTCAAGGAATACAAGCGGCGGCTGGAAGAGGCCAAGCGGCGGGATCACCGTAAGCTGGGCAAGGAGCTGGGCCTATTTATATTTGCCGATGAAGTGGGGCCGGGCCTGCCCCTTTGGACCCCCAAAGGAACTACTCTGCGCTGGGTGCTAGAGGATTTTCTCAAGCAGGAGCAGCTCAAGCGGGGCTATCTGCCGGTGGTGACGCCCCACATTGCCCGCGTGGATCTGTTCAAGATCTCCGGCCACTGGCAGAAGTACCGGGAAGACATGTTTCCCATGATGGCCGAGAGCGAGGAGGCGCGCGCCGCTGAACAGGGCTTTGTCATGAAGCCGATGAACTGTCCTTTTCACATCCAAATCTATAAATCAGAGCTGAGATCCTACCGCGATTTGCCGCTGCGCTATGCCGAGTTCGGCACCGTCTATCGCTACGAACAATCGGGGGAACTGGGGGGCCTGACCCGCGTTCGCGGCTTTACGGTGGACGACGCCCATCTCTTTGTCCGGCCCGATCAGTTGGAGGAGGAGTTTCTCAAGGTTGTGGATCTGATTCTGGTAGTCTTCGACAAGCTCAAACTCAAGAATTTCCGTGCCCGCCTCAGCTTTCGCGATCCCAAGTCTGACAAGTATCTGGGATCGCCGGAAGAATGGGACATGGCTGAAAATGCCATTCGCCGTGCTGTGGAGAAGTTGTCGATGCCCTATTTTGAAGGGATCGGGGAGGCAGCTTTCTACGGGCCGAAGCTGGACTTTATCTTCCGCGACGCGCTGGATCGGGAGTGGCAGTTGGGCACGGTGCAAGTAGACTACCAAAACCCGCAGCGCTTTGATTTGTACTACGTAGCCGAGGACGGATCCCGGCAGCGGCCGGTAATGATCCACCGCGCTCCCTTTGGCTCGCTGGAGCGGCTCATCGGGATCCTCATTGAAGAGTATGCGGGGGATTTTCCCTTTTGGCTTGCGCCGGAACAGGTGCGCATCTTGCCCGTTTCCGACCAATACCTGGGCTATGCCACCCAGGTGCGGGATCAGCTGCGGGAACAGGGGATCCGCGTCCACATCGATGCCGACAGCGAGCGCCTGCCCAAAAAGATCCGCAATGCCGAGAAGGCCAAGGTTCCCTTCATGCTGATTGTGGGGGAAAAAGAGCAGGCAACTGGCACAGTGAGCGTGCGGCAGCGCCACGGCCAAGACCTGGGATCCCTGACGGTGGCGGAGTTCCTGGCCCAGGCACGAGCGCTGGACTAGAGATCCGGCTTCTTGTTTGGAATCTGGCTGGGATCCCTGGTGCCGGCAAATTGCTGCTGTTGGCGGCTTTGAGAACAGGTCTCTGCTGAGGCAAGCGAAGAACGGCGTTGAGAAAAGAGGTTCAAAATCTTTCAGGGAACCCAGCCGCCCGCTCTTGGGCCAGGGCTGCCCGCCGTTGCTCCAACTCTTGCGGAGAGATGCGCCCGTAGGTGACGCTCAGCTCCGCCAGCCGCTGGGCCAGCTCCGGCCGCAGCATCTCCTCGCGGTAGCGCCAGGCCCAGTTGTTCTCGGCCCTGCCGGGGAAGTTCATGCGCGCCTCTGCCCCCAGGCCCATCACATCTTGCAGGGGAATGATGGCCAGGTCGGCCACGGAAGCCAGGGCCAGGCGAATCAGATCCCAGTGGATGCCGTCGGATCCCTGGCAGCCCAGGTAGCGCAACAGGTTTTGCTTTTCCCACTCCGGGCGTTCTGGGTCATGAAACCAGCCCACCACGGTGTTGTTGTCGTGGGTGCCGGTGTAGACGACGAAGTTGCGCTCGTAGCTGTGAGGCAGATAGGGGTTATCGGGCCCCGAGCCAAAGGCAAAGAGCAGCACCTTCATGCCGGGCAGGCCAAATTGATCCCGCAGTTGCAACACCTCCGGCGTAATGTCTCCCAGATCTTCGGCGATCACCGGGATTTTCCCCAGCTTGTCGGCCAGCGCCTGAAAGAAGTCGGCCCCCGGCCCTTTTTGCCACTCGCCTTCTACCGCTGTTTCCGCAGCGCCGGGGATGGCCCAGTAGCTCTCGAAGCCGCGGAAGTGGTCGATGCGGACGCAATCCACCTGCTTGAGAATGGCCTGGATGCGCCGGATCCACCAGTCGTAGCCGCGGGCCTTGAGCACCTCCCAGTTGTAGAGGGGGTTGCCCCAGCGCTGCCCGGTGGGGCTGAAATAGTCGGGGGGCACGCCGGCTACCTGCAAGGGCCGTCCTTGTTCATCCAGGTGAAACAGCTCCCGGTTGGCCCACACATCGGCGCTGTTGGGGGCGACATAGATGGGTATGTCCCCGATGAGCTGCACTTGATGCCGGTGGGCGTACTCTCTTAGGGATCCCCACTGTTGGGCAAATAGATACTGCCAAAACATCTGCCGGGTGATGGCATCGGCATGGCGGTCACGGGCCTCTTGCAAAGCCAGGGGATCCCGTTGTGCCAAGGCTGGATTCCATTGGGTCCATTCCTGGTCGCCATACACCTCTTTGAGGGCCATGAACAGGGCGTAGTCCGGCAGCCAATCGGCCTCGGCAGCACAGTAGGCTTGAAAGGCTTCCCAGTCGGCGGCGGTGGCCTTGTCTTTGAAGGTGGCCCAGGCGCGGCGCAACAAGCCCAGCTTGAAGGGGATCACGGTTTCGTAGTCCACCCGCTCAGCATTCCCCGCCTGGATGGCTGGCCATTGGGGCAGATCCTGCCAGCCGTTGGGTTCCAGCCAGCCGGCTTTCACCAGCAGCTCCGGGCTAATCAGCAGTGGGTTGCCGGCAATGGCAGAAAAGCTCATGTAGGGGGAGTTGCCCCAGCCGGTGGGGCCAAGGGGCAGCACCTGCCAGAGGCGCTGGCCGCTTTCCACCAGAAAATCCACAAACCGGTAGGCAGCCGGCCCCAGATCGCCGATGCCAAATGGCCCCGGTAGCGAGGTGGGGTGCAAGAGGATGCCACTGAGTCTGCCCATGCGCATGGCTAAACCCTTTTCGCCCTATTTCACCGCCTATCCTGTCACTTCTACAGCCCAATGACAGCTACCAATCGACAAAACCAAGACCAAAGGTCAAAAGCGCCAACGGCCTTTTTGGCTTGGCCAGCTCTTGCAGCGGAGGAGAGATGGGGAGCCTCTCAAGAGCAGGCTTGGGAACCCCCCTCACCTCCCAAAACCGGCCAGCCCACCAAGCCCTGGCGGAGACTCTGATGGCAGGCACGCACCTCTTCAAGGGTAAACAGGCGGCGAAAGGGGATCCCCATTTCGCGGTAACGGGCCTCTGCCCCTTCCAGTCGATCCACCAAAGCCAGGATCCCTTCTGCCCGATAGCCCGCTGCCCGCACCCGCTCGACAGCCTTGAGAGCCGAGCCGCCGGTGGTCACCACATCCTCCAAGATCCAAACCCGGCTGCCCGCCGGCAACTCCGGCCCCTCGATCCAGGCCTGGGTGCCATGTCCCTTAGGCTCTTTGCGGACAATCAGGGCCGCCAGGTTGGCCGGCTCAGCCTGCAGAGAGGCCAAACTCACCGCTGTGACCAAGGGATCCGCCCCCAAGGTCATGCCGGCAACTGCCTCGGTCTCAGGGGGCAGTAGCCGATGCAGCAGGGATCCCACCAGGTAGGCTCCCTGGGGGTGGAGGGTAACCGGCTTGCAGTTGATGTAGTAAGTGCTTTGCTGCCCAGACGTGAGGGTAAAGGATCCCTCGCGGTAGGCCAGTTGGGCCAGCAAATACAGCAATTTCTCCCGCGCCTCAGCCGAGGAAAGACTTAAGGGAGAACAGTCTAGGAGCAACACAGCAGGGATCCCCATCAGCTCAACCGTCAACCCATAGATGCGGCAATCTGGAGGAACTTCAGTCCGAAGTAAGCAGAACTTTGAGGTTATGCCTCAAAGGACTGTCTAGGGGCGTCTTGACAGCGCCTTTACGAGTCCATTTTGGGCTGCGTAAGAATCCCCTGGGTGGGAGTGTCAATAGGACAAGCGATGGTGCGGCTCTGCCACCACCGCGGCCTCCGACTCCTCCGACAAGTGGGCAATCAGCCGATCCACCAGCCGCGACAGGGTTGCCCGTTCTTCTAAGCTGAGACAGCCGTAGGTCTGCTCCCGCAACTCCCAAATGAGAGGGGGCAAAATTTCTTTCAACTTCTCTCCGGCAGGGGTGAGGTAAACCCGCCAGATCCGCCGATCCTTGGGATCCCGCTGCCGCCGGATCAGCTCCCGTTTCTCCATGCCGTCCAAGACACCGGTCATGGTACCCCCCAACTGCTGCAGGCGCTCGCAGATAGTGGAGGTGGGGATCCCGTCTTCTTCCCAGAGGCAGCAAAGCACCACCCAGTGGGAAGCGGTCAGGCCGAAGGGCTCCAGGTAGGCCTGAAATTTCCGCCGCACCAATTGCGACAACAGCCGAAGGCGATAGCCCAGGGAATAAGGGGCCAGAATCTCGCGCCATCGCTCCAGGAAGGCTTGTTTCTCCAACTGAGCCATCGCTGAGGGTTCCCCATGGGTGGCTGAGAATGCTTAGAGCTTAAATTCTTCCATTCTAACCTTCTATAAAGAGCGGCCAAAAGCAGCTCATCATCCGTTACAAAAGCGTTACAGGCTTTACAACAAAAGTTACAGTGGAGGGTTGGGCGAGGGGCGAATCTTCCGCCAATTAGCATCAGCTAGGAACCAAATTAAGCTTGGCGTGACAGGGATCCCGCTCTTCTGTGTGAAGGAAGAAAATGCCGATTTGCCCATCTGGGGTCGCCTCGGCAAAAGAGGGGCAGTGGGCAAGGGGAAAATTTGCCAGAGCCATTGAGATGGCACTAGAGTAGCTTCAAGTTTTGCCAGCTCGTTCTCTTTGCCAATGTCTTTTGGGAGGTCAGCATGTTGTCTATCCTACAGGGGTTGAGCTCCCAGCGCCGTTTCCTCTGGGCAGGGATCCCGTTGGTTTGTTCTCTGGCCCTGGGGGCCTGCTGGAACAACCGCAGCAGTGCCGAAACCCCCTCTCAGGGTGTCCAGGCTGAGGTTACAGCAGCGGCGCAAAACCCCTTCCCCCCCATCCCCACCCCGCCGCCGCCGCTGCCTTCCCCCAGTGGCACGCCCGGCCTTCCCCCCTGGTGGCCCCGTGGGCAATCGTCGCAGTGGCAGGATTCCCCCTACGCCGTGGCCTTGTCCGGTTTTTTGCAGGGATTGGCGGCCCAAGGGGGAGCGCTCTCTCAACAGGGGATCCTGCTTTGGACAGCCGAAGGCGAGCTCTTGGCGGAGCACCTGCTGGATCGGCCTTTGCCGGTGGGGGCTTTGGATCAATTGGCCCTCAGCCTGATGGCGCTGGAAAAGTGGGGCTATGAGTATCGCTTCCAAACTCGCTTCTACACCACCAGCCACCGCTCCGGCCAGCGCTTGACGGGAGACTTGGTCGTGGTGGGCGGCGGGGATCCCTATTTCCGGGAGGCCAATGTGGCCGAGCTGGCCCGCCACCTGCACAACCTCGGCATTCGCCAGATCGACGGCGAGGTGAAGGTGGTGCCCCCCTTCCGCTTGCTGGGTCAGCCTGACTCTCTGGCCAGCGCCCGCCGGCTTGCCGAGCTCCTCCGAGATCCCCAGGGGCCCTATCCTGTGACCCTCGGCGGCTCCGGGTCAACGTTAAGGGAGCTGCCGGAGGAGATCCATTGCCTGGCCGGCTACACCTCGCTGCGCCTGGGATCCCTGCTACAAATCCTCAACGGCGGCAACGATCGGGCCATGGCAGAAGCCCTGTTGGCGGAGCTGGCAGGCAGAACAGCCCTGCTGGAGTACCTGCAGCAGCGGTTGGTAGCTCAGCCGGTTGCCCATCTGGATCCCAAACTGGCCCCTGCCCAGTTGGAAATTCGCCTTGGCCCAGGCGGGCAAGAGCTGTACCTCTCCCCCCGCGCCCTGGCCCATCTGTGGGAACATCTGCTTGAGGCCACAGACGGGGATCCCAGGCGTGTCCTGCCAGTGGCCGGGGTCGGCCACAGCCCTTTGCAGCTCCGCGCTCTGCCCCCGGGCACGATCGCCCAGGTGGGCTCTGCCGCCAACCGACTGATGATGGTGGGGCAGCTTCCGGATGGCACCCGTTTCGTCTTACTCAACCACGGCCCGGATCTGGGCGTCTTGCGCCAGCACCAGGATCAGTTCCTGCAGCAGGTGCTGGCCGTTGGGGAGCCTCTCCGCCGCTGAAGAATAGAGCCCTCTCCCTTCTCTTTTCTTCGAGGCCCTCTTGGTCGGGGAGCCACGGTGCAAACGGCTCCCCAACATCTAGTTGGCCGATCCCTGACTTTCCCCTCTCCCTTGTGGGAGAGGGGCTGGGGGTGAGGGCAGCTTTTACGATTGGAAGAAGGCGGGAATTAAAGAGGAGGGCAAAGCTGCCTAGGGCTGGCCAAGCCAAGGATCGGTCTCGCCTCGCAACTGGCAGGATCTCCTGCTGCATCACCATCTCAAGCAGCTCATCCACCTGATCCAGCAGGCGCTGCCCCTGAGACCTAAGGCAAACAAGAAAGCCCGCAGGGTCTCCTCTAGGGATGGGGGCGGATCAGCCCGTAGCCGCCGTGCTTGCGGACATAGATGACGTTGATCTCGCCGTTTTCGATGTTGCGGAACACGTAAAAATCATGATCCACCAGCTCCAACTGGTGCAGCGCCTCCTGAACTGTCATGGGAGGCATGGCGAAATACTTGGTGCGCACCACCTCAGGGGGCAGCTCTGCTTGCCGTTCTGTATTCAGAGGATCGGTGAGGGGCTGCTGGGCCACTGCCACCGAGGTTTTGGGAGAATGGCGGATGCGGTGAACGCCGTTGCGTTCTTTATATTTGCGCAGCTTGCGGGCCAGCTTGTCGGCAACGCGGTCAATGCTGGCGTAGAGGTTCTCGCTGCTTTCCTCCGCCCGGATGACGGTGCCGTTGGCGTAGACGGTAACTTCGGCAGATTGGTTGGCACTGATGCGGGGGTTACGGGCTACCGATAGATTGACATCCACTTCACTGGTGATCTGGGCAAAATGTTTGACAGCCCGCTCGATTTTTTCTTGAACGTAGCTGCGGATGGCGTCGGTAATCTCGACGTTTTTCCCTTGGATCACAAGCTTAGTCATGGGTACTCTCCCGGTTGTGTCAGTTTACACCTAAAGTTAGCGCCTCACCCTCGCAAAGGATCCCTAGGAAACAGCCCCCACCTCAGGCATGATCGCGGCCTGGCAACTTGCAGAAAGGGCTACGCCAGAAGATGAAGATCGGCTTTGGCATCGGCACTAACCTCTTGGGTTAAGTCTAAGTTAACATCTCCCCCAGGGATCTGGTTCAGGGGTTAAGAATAAATTTAGGCCGTCTTCATTTTTAAGGGATTGGGAGCCAGCACCACTTCTCAGGCAAGGAGAGGTTCCCTGAATTCGGAACTCCAAATTCAAGTGGAGAAGGTCTCCAGACTGCTCGAAAAGGGCAAACTTAGTGGCAGAACTTACACAGATAGGTTCTGCCGAAAATGCTTTTACTAAACTTAAATTCAACAGAGAGAATCAGCACTTGCTGAATCGACCTCTGCTCTCAGGGCGAGCATCTCCTTATTGTTTATTGCTATCTTTTCTCTTTTCTCCTTACAGAACTTGTGGCCATTATACAACCTGGTGAGCCAGGGTGCTTTTTCCAGCTCAGACAGAGACTGAAAGGGAGAATGAAGAGATGTTGACTGAAGTTAAGCTTTTTATAAGATAGGGATCCCGTAGAAATATCGTTACCAAGAGCAGGTCTGAAAAGCCGTTTTTGGCCTCTGTGGCCGACCTGCTAGCCGGAAGGCCGGTTTGCTTAGAAGAAGTGGGGTGGACCCGGTGGTCAGAGAGATCTCTTGGAAAGCGAAGGAGCTTTTGGACAAAGCAGAAGCAGCTTTGCAGGATCAGTTTCAGGCGATAGATAGGGTCCTTAGGGAGAACCTGGCGCGGGTGCTGCAGGCCTTCCGCGACCAGCAGGTGGGATCCCATCACTTTGCCGGCGTATCGGGCTATGGTCACGACGACCGGGGACGAGAGGTTTTGGATCGGGTGTTTGCCCAGATCATGGGCTGTGAGGCGGCGCTGGTGCGGCTGCAAATGGTGTCTGGCACCCATGCCATTGCCTGTGCCCTGTTTGGCGTGCTGCGGCCGGGGGATGAGCTGTTGGCCATCACCGGCCCCCCCTACGACACTCTGGAGGAGGTGATCGGCCTGCGGGGATCGGGGCGGGGATCCCTGCGGGAGTTCGGCGTTACCTATCGTCAGTTGGATCTGCGGGAAGGAGATGTCGATTGGCAGGCCCTGAAAACGGCCCTCAAACCGCAAACCCGCCTGGTTCACATCCAGCGCTCCTGTGGCTATGACTGGCGTCCCAGCTTTTCCATCGCCCAGATTGCCGAGATGATCCAGATCGTCAAGGCACAAAACCCGGAGGTGGTGGTCTTGGTCGATAACTGCTATGGCGAGTTTGTGGAAACCCAAGAGCCCACCCACGTGGGCGCAGATTTGATTGCTGGATCCCTAATCAAAAATCCAGGCGGCACCCTGGCCCCGGCGGGGGGCTATGTGGCGGGGCGGGCCGAGCTGGTGGAGCAGGCTGCCTGCCGGCTGACAGCGCCAGGGATCGGCTCGGAAGGGGGAGCAACTTTCGATCTCAATCGCCTGCTGTTCCAGGGGCTGTTTTTGGCTCCACAGATGGTGGCCGAAGCGGTCAAGATCGCCCATCTGGCCGCCCAGGTGTTCCACGATCTGGGCTATCCTGTTTCCCCGTCACCCCAGGTGTCCCGCACCGACATCATCCAGGCCATTCAACTGGGATCCCCGCAGAAGTTGCAGGCCTTTTGCCGCGCTATCCAAAGCAGCTCGCCAGTGGATTCCTACCTCACCCCGATCCCAGAAGTGATGCCCGGCTATGCCGACCCGGTGGTGATGGCGGCGGGCACTTTTGTTGCCGGCAGCAGCGCCGAGCTCTCCGCCGATGGGCCAATGCGCGAGCCCTACATCGTCTACTTACAGGGGGGGACCCATCTCAGCCACGGGCGGTTGGCCCTAGAGGCCGTCTTGCAAGCTTGGGATGCTCTGTAAATTGCCGTCCCTGGCCGGGCTCCGCCCAAGGAGTAGAATTGAGTCTGTGGTCTCCATTCCCTCTAGACGGATCCTCGTCGATTGGATGTCGAGCTTATGTTCTAGTTCTGGGTTTTTCCTCGGTTGGGGATCCCGTTTGGCCCTTGCTTGGGTGGCTTTGGGGTTGGCCAGCGGCTGTCGGCTGTTGAACCCCGTGGGAGAGGGGAGCACACAAGTGGGAGCCGCCTTGACTCCCTCTCCCCTGTGGAGAGGCAGCCAAACCCTGACAGGAACTCTTGAAGGGGGGGACGAGGTCAGCCCCCAGTACGGCAGCTACTGGGATGGGATCCCTGTGGCCGCCGAGGCGGGCCAGATCCTGATCGCCGCCCTGGAGAGCGAAGACTTTGACCCTTACCTGGAGCTGGTGGACGGCCAAGGGCGGGTAATCGGCTTTGACGACGACTCCGGCCCAGATGTTAATGCCCTCTTGGCGGTGCGGCTGCTGCAGGAAGGCACCTACACCTTGCGGGCCACAAGCTTCAAGCCGGCATCCACTGGCACCTACCGGCTGACCTACCGGCTGGCCCAGGTCGATTGGCAGCAAACGGTGTCGGGCCGTCTGCAGAAGGGATCCGCCCAACACCCTGAAGACGGCAGTTGGATGGAAGAACACCCCATCGCTGCCCGGGCCGGCCAGATCCTACTCGCTTCGATGGCCAGCTCTGATTTCGATGCCTTTTTGCAACTGTTGGACCCGGAGGGAGAGGTGATGGCTTGGGATGACGACCAAGGCGGCGGCAGCGATGCCCTGATAATTGCCTTTTTGCCTCGCAGCGGCACCTACACCCTCCGGGCCAACACCCACAAACCAGGAGAAGAAGGAGCCTATGGGTTGCAGTACGCCCTGCACTAGCGTCCAGGCCTGCCAAGCTTCTGCGCCTTCCCTGAGAAGTTTTGGCCGGTCTGCCTGTAAGCCTTTTGATGCCGATGTCGAGATTGGGCAAGAGTCATTATTGCTTTATTTTATTAGCGCTGGAAGCTTCTGGTTCAGAGCCTTCTGAAGCAGGGTTGGTTGGGGTTTGCTGAGGTTTATGGGAAAGCATGACATCTTATCCTAAGTTGTGACGGAGCTGAAATGTTGCCTTCATGGACAGGGCGTTTTCCCTAGAATGGGATCGATGGCCTAGACCCCTCTTTCTCTTGCACTTTCGCAGTTCAGCCCTTACCCTACACAATGGATGCCATGACCCCTGAAATGGTACGCCAGTTCTGGTCTTTGGTCAGCGAGATCGGCAGGCCAGATTGGCTCAATCAGCGCGACGATGACTTGGTGAATCTGCTTCTGAGTGCTTGCCAAAAAAAACATGCCCTCAGCAACGTCGATGCCTCAATTCTCAACCGCTACATCAGCATCCGCCTGCCCTTGATTCGTGAAATTGTTGTCGACTAGACCGAGCTAGGGGGGTTTTTCCCAGCCATGATGGCCGCACAGATGACTTTGCTCGTCTATGGAGCGCTGCTTTTGCTAGGCGGGGTCGTCGGCTATGTGAAAGGCAGAAGCTCCAAGTCGTTAATTAGCGGCCTGGTGGGGGCCGCCCTCAGCGGCGTCAGCTACGGGCTACTGGGAACAGATCCCCGCTGGGGGCTGGGTCTGGGCTTGGGGACGGCGGTGCTGGGATCCCTTCTCTTTGCCCTGCGCTACCGCAAAACCGGCCAATTTCTGCCTGCTGGTCTAATGCTGGTGGTGAGCTTGGCGGCTGTTCTTCTCCTAGGCCTCAGCTTCGGCTCGGTCTAGGCCGGCAGCGGCAAGACAAGCCTGCTTGGCTGTCGGTTCCAGACTCTGGGATTAGGGCGGGTCTGGGATCTCCATTGCCGGGGTCACCACGGTGCAACCCGATAGAAGCGAGTGGTGGTCACCCACTCGGTGGCAGGGATCTCCTCGACGACGATGGCGCGGGCGATGGCATCGCCCAGTTGGGATCCCCGTACCCGTACATTGGCAAAGGAGCCACCCTGCTCAAAAGAGGCAATCTCCTGGAAGTTGAGGGGACGGAGGGAGGCCACCGCCAATACTTGGGCTTGGCCAAAGGGCGGGGCGATGGTCAGGCGGTAGCGGGCGCCAGGGGGCGGGAAGGTGCGCGCTTCGCCGGCCCGCAAAAACTCGTTTCCACCCGAGAAGCGGTTGGGCAAAATCAAATGGGTGCGGCCATCGGCTTGGATGCTGAAGAGGTAGACGTAAGCGTCGCGATTGGTGCTCACGGTAATGGCAATCGGCTCGCCGGGCCGGTAGATGGGGTTAGAGCCGCGCCGATCCAGCTCCAGGTTGACCTGCAAGTTGGAAGGCACTGGGTTGACGATGATGGAGCGGGTGCCGGTTTCCAGCCGATTGTCGGCCAGTTGTAGCCTTTGCAGCGGGGGGTAGAGGCCCAGGGTCTGCGGGAAAACGGCGGTGGCCGGAGCCATCGACAGCCCCAAAGCCAGCGGCAGGAAGACCAGTTTGGCGTTCATAGTTCACACCTGACAATCAGTGGCTATGTTCATCCTAGGAAGGGGCAGAGTTCGACCGGAGCAGGCTTCGCGCAGTCTCAGATCTCCTGCTGATGCAGTTTCCCCTGCCGCAGATGGCAGGCCCAGGGGGGAAAAGGCGCTGAGAAAACTGGGAGATCCTGTCTGGAAAGGGCTAAGCTGCAGATTGGGGATCCCTCGACTCGAGCCCAACCTTGCCTATGGCCGGCGACAGTTACCAAGAAGGCATTGCGGCGGTTCAGGCAGGCGATTTTCCGGCTGCCATCCAGGCCTTTCGCCGGGCAGTTGCCGAGGATCCCGCGCACACCGAAGCTCGCTACAAGCTGGCCTGGGTGCTGGGCATGAGTGGCTATCTGGATCCGGCACTGGCCGAGCTGGAGGCCGTGTTGGCGGCAGATCCCACCCATGTTGCAGCCCACTACAACCGGGGAGCCTTGCTGTTGCAAAAGGCTCAACTGGAAGCAGAGGTGGATGGACAACTCGATCTCGAGGTCCTGCGGCAGGCCGAAGCGGCTTTTCAAACCGTGATGCGCTTGGATCCCAACGATCAACGGGCCTATGCCTTTCTCACTTTGGTCAGGCGAGCCATCCGCAACTATCAGTCGCCCGCGCAGCCTTCTAGCCGCAGTGACGAGTAAACCCCTGCACCAGGACTTCCAGGGGGGGAACGCCGGGATCCCCCAGCTCGGCTGCCACTTCTTGAGAAACCTGTCTCACCACTTCCGCAGGCAGTTGCAGCTTGTCCACCAACTGCCAAAAGTCCTCTAGCTCTTCCCAATTCAGCCAAGGCTCCTCTACGGGCGCTGGCGGCAATTACCAGGTAGCCCAGCTGAGAAGGAGACGCCTCTCGGCTTCGTCGCCAACTTGAGCCAGCACCCCATTTATCCAGGGGTACTACCAGGTGGCACAACCACGACCAGCGGCGCTAAAAGCCCATCAGGCGGGCTACAGCAGCCAAATCGGGGGCTACTCCTGTGTGGATGGCGGCGGATCCCTGTTGGGCGGCCGTGTCGGGATCCTTAAGGCCGTTGCCGGTGAGCACGCACACCACCTGGGCGCCGGCAGGCACCTGATCCCGCCATTTCAGCAATCCAGCCACTGCAGCGGCACTGGCCGGCTCGCAGAAGATCCCTTCCTCCGCCGCCAGCAGACGATAGGCGGCCAGGATCTCCTCGTCGGTTACACTATCCACCCGGCCACCGCTGGCCTGGACTGCCGCCTTGGCCTTCACCCAACTGGCAGGGTTGCCGATGCGGATGGCCGTAGCCACCGTTTCCGGGTGTTCCACCACCCGGCCCAGAACGATGGGAGCGGCGCCGGCAGCCTCAAAGCCGTAGAGACGCGGGCGGCGGCTAGCCTTGCCCTGCTGATGGTACTGACAAAACCCCATCCAGTAGGCGGTGATGTTGCCGGCATTGCCCACGGGGATACAGAGCCAGTCGGGGGCATCCCCCAAGGCATCCACCACCTCGAAGGCGGCGGTCTTCTGCCCCTCCAGCCGAAAGCGGTTGACAGAATTGACCAGGGCCACTGGGTAAGCTTCCGCCAGTTGCCGCACCATAGCCAGCGCCTGGTCGAAGTTGCCCTGGATGGCGATGATCTCGGCCCCGTACATCAGGGTCTGGGCCAGCTTGCCCTTGGCCACGTAGCCATCTGGGATCAGCACGTAGGCCCGCAGGCCCCCTTTGGCCGCATAGGCAGCGGCTGCTGCCGACGTGTTGCCGGTGCTGGCGCAGATGACCGCTTCCGCCCCCGCCTCTTTGGCTTTGGACACTGCCATGGTCATGCCCCGATCCTTGAAGCTGCCGGTGGGGTTGAGGCCCTCCAGCTTCAGGTAAACCTGGCAGTCTCGCCCCAGCCGTTGGCTCAGCGCGGGAGAGGGGATCAAAGGAGTATTGCCCTCATGCAGCGTCACTACGGGGGTGCTGGAGCTGACGGGGAGCCAGTCCCGGTAGTGCTGGATCAGGCCGGGCCAGAGCCCCACTTGCGCGCGGGATCCGGCCGTACGAGAGGAATGGGTGGGATTCAGGGTCACCATGCTGCCGAGCAGTCGAGGCCAACGGAAGGGCCAGCTTCTTAACTGTAACCGTTTGCGAAGCAGTTGGAGCAGCTCTCTCCCCTGCCGGATCGAGAGGATCTAGTCGGGCAAGGGCTGCAAGGCCAGCGCCTGGGCCAGAGAATGCAACTTGAGGCGGATCTCGGCCAGCTCCTGGGCGGGGTTGGAATCGGCCACGATGCCGGCGCCGGCATACAGGCGGGCCCGCTTCCCCGCGATCAAAGCCGAGCGGATCCCAACCACCAACTCGCCATTGCCCTGCAAGTCCACCCAGCCCAGCGGGGCGGCATAGCTCGAGCGGTCAAAGGGCTCCCACTGCTCCAGCCACTGCAGCGCCGCCTGCTGCGGATAGCCTCCCACCGCTGCGGTGGGGTGGAGCTGGGCCAACAGGTCGAACAGATGCACCTCCGTAGGGAGTTCGGCCTCGATCACCGTTTGCAGATGCTGGATGTTGGCCAAACGGCGCAGCCGTGGCTGAGGGGAGATCCGGGGCTCCATCCCCAGCCGGCCCAGAGCCTCTTGGATCGAGCGCACCACCCACTGGTGTTCGCGGCGGTCTTTGGGGCTGCGGAGCAGTTGCTCGGCCAACATGCGATCCTGGTGGCCGTTGGCGCCGCGGGCGACGGAGCCGGCCAGCGCATCGATCTGCACCCGGCCCTGCCACACCGACAGTAGCCGTTCTGGGCTGGCTCCCAAGAAGATCTGGGGAGGAAAATCCCTCTGGCTTTCCAGGGCAAAGGCGAAGACGCTGCAATCGGGGTGATGGGCCTCCAGATAGGCCAGCAGCGAAGGGATCGGGGGAGGGGAGGGCAACGCCAGATCCACAGCCTCTGCCAGCACCACTTTTTCCAGGGATCCCGCCTGAATCGCTTGCAGGGCTTTTTGAATGCGAGCCAAGAGAGGTGTTTCCGCTACCGCTACCGGTAGAGGGGGCTGCAGCTCCCAACCGGGCAAGGGAGCCTGGGAAAGACGCTGCATGCGGGCAAAAAAAGCGGCAATCTGGCCAGCCAAGGCCGCCGGGTCGCTTTCGGGGCCGACTTCTAGGTTAAGCCGCGCCACCGTCAGCTCCCCCCCCACCTGCAACAGTTGCCAGCGCGGCAGGACCAGTGCTGCCCCCCCGCCGCTCCTGGGGGCAAAGCCAAAACGGCAGAAGCACAAAGGGCGCTCCTGACGGCTGCTTGGGGACTCTAGGTTGCCAGGAGCGGTGTGGACATGGGGCTGTAGGGCTTGCACAAAGGCCCGTGCCGCCTGAAATCTCCCCTCTCCTGAAAGGTCGAGCTGCCGCAGGGATCCCCACCCCAGCACCCGCACCCTTTCCCCTTGCGCCTGGTGGGAGAGATAGCAATAGCTAGAGGAGCGGTTGGGGGGGAGCGAGCCCAACTGCCGGGTCAGCACTGCCAGCGGATCTAGCCCTGAGATGGGCTGCGATAGGCTGAGAATCTGGGGGATCCCCCGCGCTCGCGCCATCTCTTGGCAGGTCGCTAGCAGGGGATCCCAGGCGTGTTCCACCTCTGCTGGCCCAGCAGAGGCGTGAATGGGCGGCCAGGCTCTGGGCCATTTCGTGCGTCCGGACCCACCCTTCCAGGGGAAAAGAGAAGAAGTCATGCGCAAGCAAAAGAGAACGATCCTACCTTGGCCGAAAACAGGACAACCGTCATCTCAACCGGCAAGGGAAGCTGCAGAAAGGCGTTTCAGGATATGAGATTAGGGGGGCAGCCGGCAGCTCAGGCTCGCCAGCGCCGGATCCCAGGCGTTTCTTTACGGATTGCAAGGTTTCTTAGCATCCTTGGGGATGGGAACAGAAGCCCCCTAACCTAACAAATACAGAGCAAACACAGAACCCAGAGAGAGCTAGATCCAACATGCTCGCACAGCCGGAACCGTCAAAGAGAACGCGCAGGAGTCCAAAGGCCAGCCCAGTACAGCTTGCGGAAAAGGGCACTTGGGAGGGCCGCTCTCGGCGACAGTTGTGGATGGCCGCCCTTAAGCCCCCCATGTACAGCGTGGCGATCATGCCCATCTGGGTGGGATCCGCCATCGCCTACGCCCAGTCAGGGGCGATGGATGTGGGGGTTTTGGCGGTGTTTCTGGGGGCCGCCATCTGTCTTTTGGCTTGGGTCAACATCAGCAACGACGTGTTTGATGCCCAGACGGGGGTGGACAAAAACAAGCTCCACTCGCTGGTCAGCTTGACGGGCAGGCCGGTTCAGGTGTTTTGGGTGGGCAACGCCTTTTTGGCTTTGGGGCTGGCGGGGATCCTGTGGCTGAGCTGGCGGCAATCGGATCCGACGGTGCTGCTATTGGTGCTGCTGGCCTGCGGGCTGGGCTACGCCTACCAGGGGCCGCCCCTGCGCCTGGGCTACTACGGCCTGGGGGAGCTCCTCTGTTTTTTGAGCTTCGGGCCGCTGGCGGTTTTGGCCGCCCACTACAGCCAAAGCCAAAGCTGGTCGCTGCCAGCCCTGGCGGCCTCACTGGTGGTGGGGATGGTCACCAGCTTAATTTTGTTTTGCTCCCATTTCCATCAGGTGGAGGACGATCTGGCTGCCGGCAAGCGCTCGCCGGTGGCCCGCCTGGGCACTCGGCGCTCCGCCCGTCTCATCCCCTGGATCTGCGGCAGCATTTTTGGCCTGCTGCTGCTGTTTGTCGGGCTGGGGGCTTTTCCGGCTTGGACGTTGCTGGGTTTTGCCGGGATCCCCTTTGCGGTGCGGCTATCCCGCCTGCTGGGGGCCTATCACGACCAGCCGCAGCGGATCAGCCATTCTAAGTTCATCGCCGTCGGCCTCCACTTTTGGCTGGGGCTGTTTCTGGGGCTGGGCTTTATCCTCAGCCGTCTGGGATAAGCCAGAACCCTAGAGGTGATCGGGATCCCGCCGAGGCGGCCCGCAGATTGCGATAAGCTACAGCCTAGTGTGCCGGCTTGGGTGTTGGCCCCGCTGGGGCTCATGGGTTAGGGATCAACGTAAGGCAGCGGCGAGAACAGGATGCGGCGATTTTTCAATTCCAACCTGGGGGTGGCGCTCTTGGGAACCGGCCTCTTGGCTGCTCTGGTTGCCTGGGCCTTGTCCATCGACATCGAAGAGGTAAAGGTGGAGCCCCTTCCCCCGGATCAGCCCCTTTCCGTCAGCCGCAGGGTAGATATCTTGGGTCGTCGAGGGGGCCAGCGGCGTTGGCGTCTCATCGCCGACCAGGTGGAGCTAAGAGCTGGGCAACAGGTGTTTGAGCAGGGGGCGCACGGCTACTTCTACGGAGATGGCGCCGACCGCCAAGAAGAGGTGCCGGATCCCTTTTTTGCCAGCAGCGAGCGGATGATTTGGCAGGCCAAGCGTGCCCGCTACGACGCCACCGCCGACGCGTTGTATCTGGATGAGGGGGTGGAGGTGAGAAGCGAGGATGGCAGCCTGCTTCTGACCCGTGCTCTGCGAATCACCCCCGAAGAGCGCATCGAGGTGCCGGAGGCCTTCACCCTCAAAGGGCAAGAAATGATCCTAGAGGGCCGCTCCGGCTCGTTTAACTTCCAATTTGCCCTCCTCAGCGCCCAGCAGGGCAAGCTAACGGTGTTGCCCTTGGATTCGGAGTCCTCACGCCCAGCAGCCGCGCCCATGAGCGACCCGACCAGCGCTGGGGCGGATCCCACTTCTACCATCATCACCGCTGACCAGCTCACCTACGACCGGGCCAACCAGGTGGCCGAAGGGAAAGGGAACCTGCGCATTCGCGAAGGCGGCCTCGAGATTCGCGCCCCTCAGGGCACCTACCTGCGCCGACAGGCCCAGAGCATTCTCTCCGGTGGCGTGGTGTTGCAGGAGGTGGCTGCTAAAAGCAGCCGGGATCCCCTCTTGGCGGATCTGCGCTTGGCCCAGGCTGATCCCCAGGCGACCCCAGCCCAGCAGGATCAGGAGGTCACCATCGTCGCCGACCGCCTCACCTACGACCGCAACACGCAAATTGCTCGCGGGGAAGGCAACCTGGAAGTTCAACAGGGGGAAACCACCATCCAGGCAGCTCAGGGCATCTACCGCCGCCGCGAATCCCAAAGCCTGCTGACGGGGGGGGTTACCCTGCGCGAGCCTGGGCGGGTGCTCACCTCCGCCCGCTTGGAGGGCAACCACCGCGACAAGATCTTCTTTTTTGAAGAAAACGTCCTCTACCGGCAGATGGCCACCTCTACCCCAGCTCCTGGCGGCGGATCCCTGACGGAGGAGCTGCGCCAAGCCGAAACGGAAGTGCGGGCCGCCCGCCTGGTTTACAACTCTCGTACCGGCACCTCGGAGTTTAGCGAGGCCGTCGAGTTCATCCAGCGGGGGCGCAAGGCCAAGGCCAACCAGGCCACCATTACCCCTGAGAAGGTGGAGCTGCGGGGAGAGGTGGTGATCGAGCAGATCGAGGGGGACTGGCTGGCGCGGCGTCTGCAAAACCCCCAGACCCAGGCCGATGTGGACCAGCCGACGGTGATCTACGCCGACCGGGTGGAGATCGATCAGGCCAGCGGCGATGCCCGCTTCTTCGGCAATGTGGTTATCGTGCAGGCCAACCGCGCCATCGAAGGGGATCGCGCCGAGTACTCCGACCAAGGGCAGATTTTCAGGATCACCGCCGACCAGGCTCCCGTCCTCCTCTGCGATCGCGGCGAGCTCAATCCGATTCCCCGCGAGAGCACTGCACCGCTGCCCGGTCGCGATGCTCTGGATCAGATGTGCCGGGGCGCCAACCGCCTCAGCGGCAGGCTGGTCACCCTGAACTTGGAGCGGGATGAGTACACCGTGGAAGGGGACGAGCAGCAGCAGGGGATGTTTCAATTCCGCATCACCGACGCCCTCTGACGGGATCCCAGCGGAGCTGGGGGTCGTCTGGATCTCTAGAGCTGGCTGAGCTTGTGCACCTGAGGTAACAGAGCCACATGACCATCCCACTGGCCAAGGGTCAACGGCGCCGAACTTCTGCCCAGACGGGGAGCTTTTGGGGATCCCTGAAGTTGGGGGGCTTTTTTTTGGAGTTTTATCTCTGCAAAGAGATGATCCGCCCCTTCTTTTTGGGGGTGGCGGGGGGCACGGTGATGATGCTGGGCAACCAGCTTTTTATCTACGCCGATTTGCTGGTGAAAAAAGGCGCCCCTCCCCTGACAATTTTGCACATTCTCCTCCTCAACTTGCCCGCCATTTTGGTGGTCACCTTCCCCATTGCCGGCCTCTTTGCCACCCTACTTACTCTGGGCAGGATGGGAGCTGACAGCGAGATCACCGCCCTGCGGGCCGCCGGGATCCCCTACCGCAAGGTGTTGATTCCGGTGCTCTGCATCGGCCTGCTGGTCAGCGGCCTGGCGCTGTTGACCAACGAGGTGATCGTGCCAGAGACCAACCAAAAGGTGAAAACCCTGAACACCAACCTCATCCTGGCCCAGGATGCCCTTCCGTTTGACTCGGAGGAAATTGTGCGGGTGGACGACGACCTCTGGTTTCATGTGGGATCCATCGACCCGAAGACCGGCTGGATGCACGATCTGCTGATTTTGGATCGCAAGGCCGAGACCGGCCACCTGCGCTACCCACAGGTGATCTCGGCCCAAACGGCGCAGCAGGTGGGCCAAGCCTGGCACCTGCAAGACGTGGTGATCCGTCGCTACGACGAGCGGGGGCGCACCTACTACGAGGGCCAGGTGGCGGAGATGGAGCTGAACATCGTCAACAAGTTGGTGGGCCTGGTGTACGCCGAGAAGGTGCCCCAGGAGCAACGGGCGGCAGAGCTGTGGGAGCAGTGCCAGCGATATCGAGCGGAGCAACGTCCTTCTGCTGATGTGGCCCGCTGCCTGACGGAGTACCACCTCAAGTTCGCCATTCCCTTGGCCAGCTTTTTTGCCATTTTGGTGGCTGCGCCCTTGGGCCTGCAGACGGTGCGCCAGACCGGCCGCTACGGCAGTGTGGCGCTGGCGATTGTCCTGGTGTTTATTTACTATGTACTGATGAGCCTGGGACGCGCCATGGGCCGAGTTGAGCATATCGATCCCTGGCTGGCCGCCTGGTTGCCGAATATGATTTTCGGTGGGGTGGGCTTCTCTCTACTGTGGCGGTTTTTACGGTGAGATCCGGCAACTTCCCGCAGGGCTTCAGCCCTTGGGCAAAATGGTTGGCCCTGTGCTGGGGCAGCTCCTTGTGGTTGGGGATGGGGGAGGCCGTCTTTGCCCAGTTGGATCCCCTGCCCACCAATCTGGAGGGCTATCAGCGCTTTTGGGCGGCCCAGCGGAGCCGCGATCCTGGCTCAGAGCCGGTTGCTCCCACCGGCGCCAGCCTGTTGGGGGATCCCATCACCTTGGCCGAGGCCCAATCCTCCTCGCGCCTGGCAGCAACAGCGGCTCCCTCCGTTCCCCCTCTTCCCGCCTCGGCCCCTGTTGAAGGATCCCCTCCCGAAAAAGCGCTCACACCGGAAGAGCTAAACCGGCAGCGGCTGCAGCGGCTCTTGGCCGAGGGGGCAGCAGCCCATGCACGGCAGCAGGCGCAGCAGGCCCAAGCTCAGGCAACACCGTCCTCCCGGTCTGCTTCATCGACAACGCCCACGGCAGCTGTTCCTACTCTGGACTCCCTTCGCTCCTCCCAGCCTGCAACTTCCCAAGCTGCTGACTTGCAGGTAGAAGAGCAACCTGGGCAGCACCCCAACGAAGCGAGGCGCTTGCCTGTTCCCCCCCCAGGGTCCACCGTCGAGAGCCTGGCCGCTGCTCAAGGGCAAGAGAGGCCTGGTTCGGAAGCGGTGGCGCAGCAAGTCCCGACCTGGATCCCGCAAGCCGGCGGGAACTGGAATTGGGGCGGCGCCCCTTCTTCCACCGGCACTCAGAGGGCAGCTCAAACCGGAACTGAGGCATTCACCCCCACTGCCGGATCCCTCCTTGCTCCTCAGTTGTTGGAGCGGTTCCCCCTGTTGCGAGATCTGGGCGATCCCGCCACCGGCCCAGAAGCCGCTCCGCCTGCCAGCCAGGGATCCCAGATTCGCCAGCAGCTGGCGGCCACCGCCACCGCCCAGATCCCCCTCGACCCGGCTCAGATCAACGTCAGTGGGGATGTGCTCAGCTACCTTGCCGAGCAAGACCTGGGCATTGCCGAGGGGAACGCCCAGATCCAGTTGGCCGACGGCACCCGCATCAGCGGCGAGCGGCTGTTGTTTTACCGACGGGAACGGCGCCTGCGCAGCGACGGCCCCTTCCGGATGGAACAGCCCCCTGGACCCCAGGGGCGCGGCATCCGGCAAATTGAGGGGCGCAACCTGGATCTGGACATCCCCGGTCGCAGCGCTCAATTTGAAAGCTCGCTGGTGATCTTGCCGGGGGAGGAGCCGGGCACCAAGGTTTTTGTGCGCAGCCAAGAGACCACCGCCCTGTTGGGGGATCAGATCTTTTTCGAGAAAGCCACCGTCACCACCTCGCCGGAGCCGCCCATTACCCACTACGTACAAGGGGATCGGGTGGAAGTGTTTCCCGATAACCGGGTCATCGTTTACGACGCCCGCGTCTTTGCCGGCGGCGAGCTCACCCCAGAGGGCGATCTGCGGGCGGGACTGCAGGTTGCCTACTTGCCCCTTTTTATCTACAGCCTGCGGGATCACCAGTGGGTGCTGCCGGGACGCAGCGAGGCGGAAGGGGTGTTTGTCAAGTCCAGTTGGGCCTACCGCTTCGACGAGTACAACTTCGGCGGCCTGCGGCTAGATGTCCTGCAGAAGAAAGGCCTGGGCATCGGCTTTCTGCACGACTACATCCTCCCCATCCCCGACAGCGTCAACTACGGGCGGGCCCAGTTTTACCTGGTAACCGAGGCCGACCAGCGGCGCTTTTCCAGCCGCCTCCGCCTCGACCACAACTTCGACTTCTACGCCGCCAACATCCTCGGCCAAGAAGGCCAACTGTGGGGCCAGCTCAACCTCAACCTGGACAACACCTACCGCCCTGCCGGCGGGCGCAACGACAACGCCGACCTGCGCCTCAACACCACCTTTCAGGGGGATCTCTCCACCACCACCCTCAACATCAGCCGCAGCGGATCCCAGGAGAACGGCACCTATAGCTTTCCCCTCACCCTCAGCCACCTCCAGCGCTATGGGGGCATGCCTTGGCTGCAATCGGATCTGCGGCTGGACTACAACCAGCGGGTGAGCGTCAAGGATGGGCCAGACTTTGCCGACGCGCGGCTGACGCTGGGTGCCCAACTCACCCCACCCGGCTGGGGCGGCACCTATCGCCTGGCCTACCGCGCCTACAGCAGCTCCAACGGCGACACCGAGCCGCGCCGCAACTTCGAGCTGGCCTTCAATCCCGATCTCCTCCGCATCACTCCCGATATCTCCCTCAGCAGCGCCCTCACCCTGACCCAAGAGCAACAGCCGGATCGAGAAGTGGGATCCGGCCTTAACTTTTTCAATCGTTACGAGCTGCGCTCCAGCCTTCAATTCAACGACATTCAACCGGCTCCCTGGATCACCTTCATGCCCGGCTCGATCGACTACACCCAAGTCCTGTACTCAACCCCCGACCAGGAATCCACCGTCAGCCTCAACCCCCGCCTCAGCCTCAAGCCTGCCGACTGGAACACCATCGACCTGCGCTACAGCCGCACCTTCTACGGCAACAACTCTGTGCCCTTTCAAACCCTTTCCGCCAGCCCCAAGGATGTGGATCGCCTCAACGCCAGCATCAGCTTCTTTACGCCGCGCGACTTCCTGCCCAACGTGCCTCCCGGCTACCTTGCCTTTGAAGATGACCTGCCCGGCGAGCTGCCCATAGCCCTGACTTTTCCCGACGACACGCCGGAGGACTTGGAAGCGATTGCCTCCCGTAACCTGCAGGAGCTGCAGGCAGAGGTGAAAAACCTGGTGCGCCTGGACACCAGCCTTGGCTACGACTTCATCACCCAGAAGTGGGATACCCTCAACGCCAACTTCACCTGGAGCACCACCCCTGATCTGTTCAACATTCAGTTGCAGACGGCCTACGACCTGAACCAGGGACAGCTCCAACCCGTTCGTCTGGAATATCGGGGACGCAGCAGCACCACATTTAACCGGGATCAACGCTCTGGCCTGGAGGTGTATGAACCAGGGATCAGCTACGCGCTGCAGGCGGTTTACGATCCGCGGCTAGGTCAGATCTCTACCTATGGACTGGAGTTAGATGCCACCCTCGGCACGCAGTGGCAAAACCACTGGCGGCTCCGCCTGGGCCTGACGGAGGCAGGGATCCGCCGCATTGAGGTGCGCCGCGACCTGCGGGATTTCGAGCTGCGCCTGGCCTACGATCCGCTGGCAGAGTCCCTGCACCTGGAAGGGATCCTGGTGGCCTTTCCCAGCCGCCCGGTGGGCCTGACCCAAGAGCGGGGAGAGTTTCACCTAACCTCGCCGGTGGGCGCCTTCAGCCTGGATAGCCTGGGGCGCTAGGGCTGGCTCTGCCCTGCAGTCGGGAGGGCGGGTTGGGGCCGGCTTCGGCTACACTAAAGGGCCGACGCTCCTTTTTGCTCAGCAGCGCTGAACTCCTATGGCCAGGATCAACGACCACTTCCTCAAGCTGAAGGCTGGCTATCTCTTTCCCGAGATTGCCCGGCGGGTGCAGGCCTTTGCCGCCGCCCATCCCGAAGCTCAGATCATCAAGATGGGCATTGGCGATGTCACCGAGCCGCTGCCGGAAGCCTGCCGAACAGCCATGATCCGGGCCGTGGAGGAGATGGGGGAGCGGGCCACCTTCCGCGGCTATGGGCCGGAACAGGGCTACGAGTGGCTGCGCCAGGCCATTGCCCGCCACGATTTCCAGGCCCGCGGCTGCGACATCGACGCCTCTGAGATCTTCATCTCCGACGGCTCCAAGTGCGACTGCGGCAACATCCTGGATATTCTCGGCCACGACAACACCATTGCCATCACGGATCCCGTCTACCCGGTTTATGTAGACACCAATGTGATGGCCGGCCATACGGGGCCGGCCAACGAGCGGGGCGAATACGAGGGCCTGGTCTATCTGCCGCTGACGGCAGAAAACCACTTCACCGCCAGCTTGCCCCAGCAAAAGGTGGATGTCATCTACCTCTGCTTTCCCAACAACCCCACCGGCGCAGTGGCCACGCGGGAGCATTTGCAGGCCTGGGTGGACTATGCCCGCGCCCACAACTCGCTCATCCTCTTCGATGCCGCCTACGAGGCCTACATTACCGAGCCTGGGATCCCCCACTCCATCTACGAGATCCCAGGGGCAAGGGAATGCGCCATCGAGTTCCGCTCCTTTTCCAAAACGGCTGGCTTTACCGGCACCCGCTGCGCCTTTACCGTGGTGCCCAAGTCGCTGCGGGGCCAGGCTGCCGACGGCTCCTGGGTGGATCTGTGGAGCCTGTGGTATCGCCGCCAGTCCACCAAGTTCAATGGCGTGGCCTACATTGTGCAGCGGGGAGCAGAAGCCGTCTATTCCGAGGCGGGGCAGGTCCAGGTGCGGGCTCTGGTGCAGTTTTACCTGGAGAATGCCCGCATCATCCGCGAGCAGCTCGCCACAGCGGGGATCCAAGCCTACGGCGGCGTCAACGCTCCCTATGTTTGGGTAAAAGCCCCGGAAGGACTGAGCAGTTGGGAGTTTTTCGACAAGCTGCTGCACACCTGCCATGTGGTGGGAACTCCCGGATCGGGCTTTGGCAGCGCCGGCGAGGGCTATCTGCGCCTGTCGGCTTTTAACAGCCGCGCCAACGTGGAAGAAGCCATGCGCCGCATTGTCAGCGTGTTTGGGAGCTAAGTGGAGAGGGCTGGAGCCAGGGATTTTCCCCAACAAGCTGGAGAAAGGGAGATCCCTGGGGCGGTGGTGGAAGGGATCTCTTCTTTGACACTCCCACCCAGGGGATTCTTACGCAGCCCAAAATGGACTCGCAAAGGCGCTGTCAAGACGCCCCTAGACAGTCCTTTGAGGCATAACCTCAAAGTTCTGCTTACTTCGGACTTAAGTTCCTCCAGGTTAGTTACAGCCTGTTAAGGGCTCAAGGGGTACAATAGCAGCACTTAGCAAACCAAC
>NZ_JANSHP010000106.1:0-38495 GCF_047502605.1 Synechococcus sp. RC10A2 | reverse complement strand
TTCTCTCCTTCCTCTTGAATACCTGTACCCTATTTTAAATTAAAAGGCTGTAAGGCTGGCCATCGACTTCTTCTTCTCGTTAAAAGTTGAAAGGGGGTTGCGCAAGCTGCCCTTTTCCTTGTTGGTATGGGATCAGCTCGCCGGATCCTGCTCCACTCTAAAGTCCTTTGGAAGTTCCCCTTTCCCAAAAGCAAGAAGACCCAACCTTGGTCGGGTACTGCCCCAGGCAAGACGGCAGCGCGTCCAGAAACAGCCGCTGTGCCAAAAAGGGAGGGATCCCTTGTCTAGCTAGGGATCCCTCTTCCGAAACCCATTGAGATGAGAACCAGTTAGTCGCGCTCAATGTACAAAAAGAGCACAGCCATGGTTACTGCCGGCAGCAGCCAACCGACAATGGGGACGAAAATCCAAGGAAGATAAGCAGCAGCGTAAGAACCGGTCATGATCTTGCTCCTCTCCAGTGCCTTGACAAGTTTGACAACTCAATTAACCTTAATTCACCAACCCTCGAAAGATGGCGTCGATCCCGGCAAAGTTCTCCAACAAGAAGTAGGCAGCAAACACGCCACCCATACCTCCCAAGAAAAATCCTGCTGTCAGATCCCCCCAGCCACGGGCCGTAGATAGAGGATTGGCGCCCGGCGTTTCCGGCTTGTTTCCAAAGGTAACGCTGCCATAGGCGGACATACAGGCGGTTCCCAGCAGCACAATCGCCATCGCCGTGACCAGCCCGCCCAAATTGGCTGCCTCAGGATAGTCGCGCAGCGGGCCCACCACGATTTCTGGCCCCACCAAAAAATAGCCATGCGCCAACCCAATCTCCAGCCCTCGCAACAGCGGCGATAGGCCAGGCCGGTTAATGGGGAGGTTGTTGATAAACAGACGGGTGAGAGGAGAGTCACTGATGGGCGTTGAAAGATGGCCCTCGCAGGGATCGTCGTTAAAGGTGCGAATGTAATCCATGTCCGAAGATCCTGGCTGGAATTTTGGGATTCATTCTACGGGGCCTCAGTTCTCGTCTCAGCAGCCGCTATCCGGATCGTTAAAAAAGTTCATGCTTGCTTAACAGAGATACAGACCCTCGCGCTTTGGTTCAACGACGCCGTGCCACCCCAGAAGATAGAATGCAACTGCGAGCCGCGCTACACAAAAGGATAGCTTGGTAGCCCCGTACTTTAGTACGCGGCGGAAAAGCCCTTGAGCAACTTTAGTTGCTTCTTTGTTATAGTTAGTACAGAGCTTCTCCAGGAAAACAACCTACTGCGGTGCAAAACCCGCGCGGCAATAACTAACCTGGAGGAACTTAAGTCCGAAGTAAGCAGAACTTTGAGGTTATGCCTCAAAGGACTGTCTAGGGGCGTCTTGACAGCGCCTTCGCGAGTCCATTTTGGGCTGCGTAAGAATCCCCTGGGTGGGAGTGTCAATTTTCCCTGGCAGGCCATCCTCGGTTCCTCCAGAGGGCTCACGCTTCCCTTGCCATTCTCGCCAGAGAACATAGCTCCCGATTGCCAGGAAGCCGAGGCCAGCCAACCATTCTAGCCAGGCTGCCGGGATCACCTGCCCCAGGGATCCCCCTAAGGCTACGCTGAGCAAACTGGCGGTCACCAGGGCGCTGGCAGAGCCGAAAAAGATCGCCCAGGGAGACTTGGACTGGGCGCTTATGAGCAAGGTGGCCAACTGAGTCTTATCGCCCATCTCCGCCACAAACACGGTTAAAAAGGTAACAAGCCAGAGCTGTAGCGGGGATCCCTCTGGCGGGTTGTTGACGGCGGAAGGCGCTTCAGGGGGGGACGGCACCGTCTGCGCTTCCAGGGCAGGAGACAGAGCCAGGTTCTGGCCGGTGGGTTGCCAGTCCACAGAGGCGGCTTCGTTCCAGGGGAGATAGTGCTGCCCAACGGCCCAAAAAACCAAACCGAGAACCAAGGATAAGGCAGTCAGCCCCAAGCCTAAAGCCAGTTGCCTCTGCCAGGAACGCGCTGATGCCATGGTCTCTGCTGTCCGCTAACCACCGACATGCAGCTTATCCTGTAGCGGGGCTCTTTTTCACCGGTTCTGGAAAGAACAAGGGCGCTAGAGTAAAAAGTAGAAGAAGAAGGGGCGTTGGCCGAGCGGTTTAGGCAGCAAACTCATAATTTGCCTTACACAGGTTCGATTCCTGTACGCCCCATCGCCGCAACCCTCTCCGGAGAAGGGCTGTAAACTACCCGACTCCGACTGCCCCCTCAATCCCCCCTATATCCCCCCGTACACGGGGGGACTGGGGGGCGGGGCTCCTGCGGCTTCTGGCTGAATTGAAACCGGCTTGCGAGGGTTTGCCATCCCCAGGCGCTTTGCTGCTGAGGCGACCCCTCCCAGGCAAACCGTCAAAGGCGAGGGCTCGACTCCCTGCGGGATCTCGTATCTAAGGGACGAGGCAGCCAGCGCTCGGGCAAGGCGGCGGGGGATCCCCAGCGGGACTGGAGCCGGCTGAGAAACTCTCCCTGCCAGGTGCGCAAGTCGGCCAAGTTGGCCCCGCCGTTCATGACGGCAAACCAGATATCGCCCCGCTCAGTTGGCAACACGCCCGCCAAGGTGCTGACGCCGCTCAGGGTGCCCGACTTGGCGATCAAGATCCCCGGCAGAAGCCGCCGCTCCAGCACGCCCACATCCTGGCCGACGACGGCAAAGGCATCCGCCAGCGACAAGCCGCGCTCTTCCAGCAACGCCTGGGTTGCCCGCAACATGGCTACATTGGCCCGCGGGGAGATGCGGTTTTCCACCCCCAATCCCGAGCCGTTGATCAGGTGCAGCTCTTCTGCCGGGATCCCTGCTGCAGCGCGGGCTATTTGGGCAACCTGGGCCGCTCCTCCCACCGCCTCTGCCAGCATCTCGGCCATGGCATTGTTGCTGTAGAGGTTCATCAGCTTGAGCAGGTGAATGAGGGGAGGCGACTCATGCCTGAGCAAGACCTGGGCCTCCGAAGGGATCTGCTGGGCAACTCGCACCGACCCCAAAATCTCCACCTGCGGCCTGGGGGTGCCGGGGGGCAAGGTCTGGAATTGCGCCTGGGCTTCCGGGGGCCAGAGGCGGGCATCCAGCCCCTGGCGCAGCAGGGATCCCGAACGGGCCCCATCCCGGGAAAAGTTCATGTAGAAGCGGCCCACCACCACCAGATCCCCGCGCACCTGGCGGATCCCCTGGGCGTTGAGGGCGTTCCCCACCGCGAAGGCTTCCTCCCAGACAAAGAAGGGATCCTCCCCCCCCAGCACCCAGAGATCGCCCTGCAAAACTCCGTCCGTTCCCAGCGAACCGGTTGCCAAGTAGGTGGTCACAAAGCGGTGGTGCGGGCCAAACTGCTGCAGAGCAGCCAGGGTGGTGGCCACCTTGGTCAGGGAGGCCGCCGGCAAAGCCTTGGATCCCTGATGTTGCCCCAAAACCTCGTCGCCCCTCTGCAGCCAAACCCCCTGGGCCGTGGAAGCAAAGCCGCGGCCGCTCAACTGGGCCAGGTAGGTCTCCACCTGAGGTTGCAGGGATCCCTGCGCCGTCGCCTGAGCTGAGCTCAGCAGAAGGAACGCCGCCGAGAGCGTCCCCCCCCAGATCGCAACCAGCCGCCAGCCCGGCCGCTGTCGTTGGCAATAGCGTTGCGGAGCACTTTTCACCCAAAATGCCCTCTAAAAACGCCAACCCACCCCCAGAGCGGAGCCCTCAGCTTGGCAACTCCCAGCCGCTTTCTTCTAGCGGCTCCACGTCGATGGTGCCGGGGGGCGTTTGCCGATAAAAATGGCCATCGGCAACAAACAGCGGCTCGCCACAACTGGGGCAAAAGAAGCGGCTGCCCTCGATGGCCTGAGACTCGGACCCACACACCGGGCAGCGATCCGTGGCGATCCAGCGGCGCGCCCACCAGCGAAAGGCCAGCAGCACCAGCACCGGCAGAGAGAGCAAGAACAGCAACAGAGCCACCAACCCGGCGACCAGCCACCCCAGCCCGACACGGGTCAGCAAAGCTGCCAAGGCCAGGGATCCCAGCCAGAAGCCCCAGCCGGTTAGAGAAATGGAATAGGTTTTGGGCTGCTCAAACCGCATCTTTGTTTTCCCTTCCCGTATTGACTACGCTTAGCAACGCCGCCGGGATGCCGCGGGCCTTTTCCCGAGTTATGTTAGCCCAGACTCACTCGAACTATAAGGCCACCTGGGCATACCCTGTAGGCTAGCTCATTTCCAATAGACGCGGGATCCGGTTTCCCGCACCCCTTCTTCTGCCGGCCCAGGCGCTGCCGTTGCTTCTCAAGAAGGCAACAGGATCCCTTTGGCAGCCGAAAGTCAGTGGCGCTATCTTACTTAAATGAGGCTATTATCAATTACAGAACTTATTGACTGTTACGGCGACGTTGCCCAACAGCGGAGGGGGGCATCATGGTCTACACGGAAGAAGCCTTCAAAGCGGAGCTAAATGCCAAAGGCTGGCGAGCCACTCGGCAGCGGGAAATCATCCTCCAGACCTTTCAAAACTTGCCTGAGGGGACTCACCTGAGCGCCGAGGAGCTGCACAAAAAGCTGCGGGAAGAAGGCCACAACATCAGCCTTTCCACCATCTATCGCACCGTCAAGCTGATGGCGCGCATGGGCATTTTGCGCGAGCTGGAACTGACCGAAGGCCACAAGCATTACGAGATCAACCAGCCGGCCCCCCACCACCACCACCATTTGGTGTGCGTCAAGACCAACAAGGTCATTGAGTTCAAAAACAACGCCATCCTGAATATCAGCCAGAAGGTGGCTGAAAAGTACGGCTTTAAAGTGCTGGATTGCCAGCTCACCATCATCGGCATCAGCCCGGAGGGACAGCGCTCGATCTTGTAGCCAAACAATTTCTGCAGCTCAGCTCCTGGATAAATGCTTGCCCTGGGCGTTCTGTACTGGGTTTGGGGGGAGATGGGGATCCCTTGGTAGAGAAAATGCCAGAATAGCCGCTGTAAAGTCGAAAGCCATTGGCAATTGAAGCAATAGCTCAGCTTACCCTACCCCCTCCGGGAGACGGCCATGAACGAGCAGGAATTGGCGCAGTGGCTAGAGCAAGCTCTGGCAGACCTGCGTCTGAGAGTTCAGGTGAAGGCCCAGCCCCTCCAAAGCAGTCCTGGGGATTACGCTTTGGTGATCATGATCAACCACCCTGCTCACGTTGCTCTCGACCATGAGAGGCTGACGGCCTGGTTCCAGAAGGCAATTCCCAGCCGCTATCCCCAAGTCAAGCGCTTGGCTCTCTACAGCCGCCCCATCGGCCAACAGCAGGCCAACTGGAAAACTCAGGTGAGGCTGGCTCCGGAAGCGGCGACGGGCAGGGGGGATCCCGCCGACAGTCCAGATCTCAGCCGCTATTGCTTTGTCCAAGACCGCCAGTTGCTCACCGCTGACCTGCCTCAACCCTCCAGCGTGGTGCGCCAGGCGGTCTTGGGTTTTCATAACCTCACCGCTGGGCAAAAGGAAGAAGTGCTGCCCCTGTTGCCCACCTTGTTCCGCAACCCCGGTGCTGTCTCGACGGCAATGCTGTCGGTGGATGCGGCCCTGTGGCTAGAGCCCTTGAAAAGCCTCAATCCCCACGAGCTGCGCCTGTTGAGCGTTTGGCTGAGCCGCTATTGCTTCAACCCCAGCCGCGCCTTGGCCGACTTGGATCCCGCCACCTCCAATCTCAGAACCGGTCAGACCCGACGCCGGTACCGCGCTCCTCAGACAGGGGTCTCGCTGGTTTTGGCCAGCTTTGCTGGCAACCTCACTCTGGCCGCCGGCGTGACCCTGAGCCTGTTGTTCGGCATGGTGTTTGTGTTGGCCCTGGCCGTTTTCGGCACCTTGGAAGGGGGGTTCTCTTTTGGCTCTTTTCTTTCCGCCGTTCTGCTCACCCTGGCCTTCAACGCCCTAATTTTCTTTTTGTCTCCCTGGTTGATGGACTGGATCCAGCACAGCCTCTACAGCACCCAGTGGGTGAGCTTGGCGGAAATTGGGCGTCGCAGCCCAGAGAGCGCGGAGGTGATCGCCCGCGTCTGTCGCCAGTACAAGCTGAAGCAGCCGAAGCTGGGCTTGATCCGCGACCAAAACCCTACTGCTTTTACCTATGGCAGCCTGCCGGATACGGCCCGCATCGTCGTCAGCGAAGGGTTGTTCACCTACTTGGAAGATGAGGAGGTGGCCACGGTCTATGCCCACGAGCTGGGGCATGTGATCCACTGGGATTTTGCTGTCATGACCCTGGCTTCCACGTTGGTGCAGATTCTCTACCTCCTCTACGTCTACCTGCGCGACACGCGCCGAGACCGCAGAGGGGGCAAAAACATAGGTTCCTTGGCTCTGGTCGCCTACTTTTTCTACGTGGCCGGCTCCTACTTGGTGCTGTACCTGTCGCGGGTGCGGGAGTACTTTGCCGATCACTTTGCCGCCGAAATCACCGGCAACCCCAATGCCCTCTCGCGGGCTCTGGTGAAAATAGCCTTTGGCATTGTGCAAGAAGGGGAGCGGCAACAGGATGAGGAAACCCGACAGCGCAGCGCTCGCCTGCTGGAAGGCACACGGGCCTTGGGGATCTACGATGCCAAGGCGGCGGTGATGGCGGGGACAGCCTACCGGGTGGCCGCGGATCCCAGCCAGGTGGGCAGGGTGTTTTTGTGGGATCTGTTTAACCCTTGGGCCGGGTGGATGGAGCTGAACTCCACCCATCCCCTCACCGGCAAGCGGGTGCGGGCGCTGGGCACCTATGCCGAACAACTGGATCTGCCGGTGGAGTTCGACATGGCCAGCGTGGTGGCCCAGGGCAAGCAGCTCAACCGCCAGCAGCTCTACGGCAATTTTCTTCTGGACGTGGTTTTGTTAAACGCCGAGTGGCTGGGGGCGATCTTGGGGATGGTGCTTGGGATCCCCGCTCTGCAGGCGGGGTCTTACGGCATGTTTGCCGGCCTGGTTCTGGCGGGAGCCAGCTTGGGCCTGCTGCTGAAGATGACGGTGATGTACCCCAGCTTGGAAAACCCGCCGGCATTGACGGTGTTGAAGGCCATGAGCAACCCCTACGCCAGCCCCTTGCGCGGCTTGCCGATGCAGCTAGAGGGGCGGGTGATCGGGCGGGGGGATGCGGGCTATCGCTTCGGCTCCGATCTCAAGTTCCAGGATGAGACGGGGATGATTTTCTTGCGCTATGTTTCTCGGTTTGGGCCGCTGGGCAACTTCCTGTTTGGGGCCAGCCGGGCAGGCAGGCTGGTGGGTCAAGAAGGGACGGTGGTGGGATGGTTCCGGCGGGGGATAGCTCCCTACCTGGATCTGTCCCGCTTCCAGAGCCGCTATGGCGAAGTGGTGACCAGCCATCCGGCCTTTGGACAGGCGGTGCAGGTGGCGCTGGGCTTGATGGCCGCCTTGCTGCTGATGACCGTTTTCCCCTTCTAGGACGGGCTCAGGATGAGGTCGACTGCCCGCTGTCGGCGCGGGCGTAGTCGTCGCTGAAGCGGATAATGTCGTCTTCGCCCAGGTACTGGCCGTTTTGCACTTCGATGATCACCAGGGGGATGACGCCGGGGTTTTCCAGGCGGTGCTTGGTGCAGGGGGGCACGTAGGTGGACTGGTTGGTGGTGATCAGCCGCTCTTCATCGCCGCAGGTCACTTTGGCGGTGCCGGCCACGACGATCCAGTGTTCGCTGCGGTGGTAGTGCATCTGCAGGCTGAGGCGATGCTTGGGCAGCACCACAATCCGCTTGATCTTGTAGCCGGGGCCCTCGTCCAGCACCGTAAAGCTGCCCCAGGGACGAGTTTCAGTATTGCTCTCGATGAGCTTGTTAAAAACTTCAGCCGAGAAGGTAGCTGGCAGTTTTTCCACTGAGGGCATGGGGGAATTGGGAGTTTCTAGCATAGGCTGCTCTCCTGGGGGCCCTGCCTTCAGCTTATCCTATGGAGCTGGGCAGTAGCCCAACTCCACTCAAATCTTGTGGGATCATGGAGAAGTCTCCTCATCGGGGGAAAAGGCCCTTCTTCTCCATGCATTCCTACCCGGTTCACATCCACGACCGCCAGAAAGACGCCCACTACTTCATCCAGGTGCCTGCCGACCAATACATCCTGGAGGCTGCCGAAGCCCAAGGGATCCAGCTTCCCTTTGCCTGTCGCAACGGCGCCTGCACCACCTGTGCGGTGCGGATCCGGCAGGGATCCCTCTACCAGCCGGAGGCAATGGGGATCTCGCGGGAGCTGAAGGAGCAGGGCTACGGGCTGCTGTGCGTGGGCTATGCCCGCTCCGAGCTGTGGGTGGAAACGCAAGATGAAGATGAGGTGTACGAGCTGCAGTTTGGCCGCTACTTTGGCCAGGGGCGGGTACGAGCGGGGATCCCCCTCGACGATGAGTAATTTTTCTGCCTCAGTTGCCTCTAAAGACCTGCCGCCGTCCCCCCGGCCTTGGCAGCTCCAGGGCTGGCTGTTGGGCTCGGCGGCGCTGATCCCGGTCAACCTGGCCCCTAGTCTGTTGCTGGCGGTGGTGGGGACGGTGCAAAGCTATGGCCGCTACTGGCAGCAAATCCGGCGGGATCCCGGCTTTTGGCTGGCGGGCCTGCTGAGCCTGGCGGTGGTGGTGACAGCGCTGCTGGGGGAGGACTGGCGGCTGAGCTTGCCGGGGATGTTCAACTACTGGCCTTTTCTCCTGATGCTGCCGGCCTTTGCTGCAGCGCTGAGGGATCCCCTCAGCCGCCGCTGCCTGGCGCAGGTGTTGGTGCTGGGCAGTGGCCTGATGCTGCTCTTGGGCTGGGGAGAAGTGCTGTGGGGGTGGCAGGGGCATCTCTTCTTGGGGCCGCTCTGGATTACGGGCGTGGCCGGTGGGGAGCGCCCGGCGGCAGCCTTCACCTCCCCCAATCTCCTGGCCATTTATCTTGTGATCCATCTGGGCTTGGCGGCGGGGCTGTGGGGGGCAACTCAATCTCACCCCACCAGAGCAGGGCTGGCGGCGCTGCTGGGGTTAGGATCCCTGCTGTTGCTGCTGACAGCCTCCCGCAACGGCTGGGGGGCAGGGGGGCTGGCGCTACTGATTGGGCTGGCCCTGCGGCGCTGCTGGTGGGGGCTCGCCTTCCTGGCCGGCTTGGGATTAGCCGGCTTGGCCGCTGCTTTGGACTGGCCCGGCTGGCGGGCGGTTGTCCCTTCCTTGATCTGGAGCCGGTTGGCAGACACCTTTGACCCCCAGGCCCCCTATTTCAGCTCGACGGCCAACCGCCTCGATGCCTGGCGCTTTGCCCTGCAGATGGTGTGGGAGCGGCCCCTGACCGGCTGGGGCTGGCAGAGCTTTCCTGCCCTCTACAATGCCCAGGATCCGCCAGAGCTGCTGGGCCACTGCCACAACTTGTACCTCCATCTGGCGGCAGAAGGCGGGATCCCTCTGCTGCTGGGCTACTTGGCCCTTTGGGGTTGGATCTTGGCGCGGGGCTGGCGAGCCTGGCGTTGCTCCCAAGACGAGATCCTCTTGGGAGTTTTACTGGCCTTGACGGCGTTTTTTGCTGCGGGGCTTTTGGATGTGGTGATCTTGGATGGCCGCCTTCACCTGTTGATCACCTTGCTCTTGGGCGCAGCTTGGGGGGCCAGCCTCGAGCTCCGCTGCAGCCAGGCAAAGAGGGTTCCGGCGGATCCCCAGGCACCCCGGTCAATGCCACAATAGAGTTCCTCCCTTGGGTTTTCTGGGATTACTCTGTTTCGGTTGCCGGATTTTCTTACGTATCGAGTTTAGCTTTGGATGGTCTCACCCGATTTCGATTGACCAAAACTTTGGCGGCGCAGGCCCCGCCCTGAGGACTCTGTCCCGCTTGCGCGAATAGGGCTGGGGAGAACGTCAACCACCTTTTTCCATGGAGCAGCCAATCCCTTCTCTGGCCCCTGATCCCATCAAGCCGGGGGATCTCCTATCCCTGGAGATCACCGACCTAACCCCTGAGGGCGATGGCATTGCCCATACGCTTGGCCACGGGCGGGGTCGGGTGGTGTTTGTCGCCCAAGCGGTGCCAGGGGATCGCGTGGTGGCTCAGATAACTGAGATCAAGCGCAACTATCTGGTCGGGCGAATTCGCTCCCTCATAGCTCCCTCGCCGCAGCGGGTGCGGCCGGCCTGCATTGTGGCGGACAAGTGCGGTGGCTGTCAGTGGCAGCACGTCAGCTACGCTCAGCAATTGGTTACCAAGCAGCAGATCCTCAGGGATGCGCTGGAACGAATTGGCGGTCTTACTCTGCCGGAGCCTGTCCCGATTTTGGGATCCCCGCAGCCGCTGCGCTACCGCAATAAGGTCACCTACCCCATTGCCAAAGCAGAGGGCCAGCCGCTGCGCATGGGCTACTACCGACCGGGCAGCCACCGCCTGGTGAACCTCAACCAGTGCCCTGTGCAGGACGAGCGGCTGGATGTGTTCTTGCGGGAAATTAAGCGGGATCTGCAGGAGGCCGGCTGGAGCGTCTACGACGAAAGCCGCCACCAGGGCCATCTGCGTCACTTGGGCTTGCGCATTGGTCGCCGCACCCGCGAGGTGCTCCTCACCTTGGTCAGTTGCAGCCGCGACCTGCCCCACCTAGAAAGGTGGGCCAAGCGCTGGATGCAGCGCTACCCCGACCTGGTGGGGGTTTGTCTCAACCTCAACCCGGCCCGCACCAACACCATCTTTGGCCCGCAAACGGAGGTGATTGCCGGGCGGGGATCCCTGCGGGAAGAATTGGCCGGTCTTTCCTTTTGGATTGACAGCACCTCCTTCTTTCAAGTCAACACGGAGCAGGCGGAGGCCTTTTTTACCTGGATAGTGGATCAGCTCCAGCTGCGCGGCGAGGAGATCGTCCTGGACGCCTACTGCGGCATCGGCACCCTAACCCTGCTCTTGGCCCGGCGGGCCAAACGGGCGATAGGGGTGGAAGTCCTGCCGGCGGCGGTGGCCCAGGCCCGCTACAATGCCCAGTTCAACGGCATCCCCTCGGCCCAATTTTTCCAGGGCGCAGTGGAAACGGTTTTGCCAACTCTGCCTCCTGCCGATATTGTGGTGTTGGATCCGCCGCGGCGCGGCTGCGAGCGGCAGGTACTCGAGATCCTAAAGCAGCGACAACCCCAGCGCCTTGTCTACATTAGCTGTCACCCTGCCACCTTGGCGCGCGACCTGCAAATTCTCATGGCCGAGGGATCCTACCGCCTAACCCAATGGCGAGCGGCCGACTTCTTTCCCCAAACAGGCCATGTAGAGGGGGTGGCCTTTTTGGAGCGGGTCTGAGGGCAACTCCAAAAACCTTGCCCAGCTTGCCGCAGAGCCGCCCTCTTGGTAAACGCAGCAGCCAGAGGCGACAAATGCTAACGTCAAAATAGTGACCTTAAAGTTTCGCAACGGATCCCTTTCCATTACCCTAGTTTTTCTTCCGCGATCTCGATGCTCAGAGCTGGAATTGTTGGCCTGCCCAATGTGGGCAAATCGACTCTATTTAACGCCCTCTGCGAAAATGCCAAGGCCGAGGCGGCCAACTTCCCTTTTTGCACCATTGAGCCCAACATAGGACGGGTGGCAGTGCCGGATGAACGCCTGCAGGTGCTGGCCAAGATCAGCGGCTCGGCGGCAATCGTCCCCGCCCAGATTGAGTTTGTTGACATTGCTGGCCTGGTGGCCGGCGCCAGCAAAGGCGAGGGGCTGGGCAACCAATTTCTCTCCCACATCCGCCAGGTGGACGCCATCGTACATGTGGTGCGCTGCTTCAAAGATGAGAACATCGTGCATGTGGCCGGCTCCGTGGATCCGGTGCGAGACATGGGCGTGATTAACCTGGAGCTGGCCCTGGCGGATCTGGCCCAGATCGAGCGGCGCTTAGAACGGGTGCGCAAACAGGCCAAGTCCGACAAAACGGCTCAAGTAGAGCTGCAGGCCCTGGAGAAGCTGCAGGCCGCTCTGGACGAGGGCAAGCCGGCTCGCCTGGTGCCCCTTAGCGCAGAGGAGGAGGTCGCCATCAAAGGGCTGGGGCTGCTCACCCGCAAGAAGGTGATCTACGCCGCCAACGTGGCAGAAACGGAGCTAGCCACTGGCAACGACTGGGTAGAGCAGGTGCGGCAGGTGGCCCAGGCAGAGGAGGCGCGTGTGGTGGTGGTCTCGGCCCAGGTGGAGGCGGAATTGGTGGAGTTGCCGCCTGAAGAGCGACAGGCTTATCTGGAGTCGCTGGGGGTGAAAGAAGGGGGGCTGAAATCCTTGATCCGCGCCACCTACGAGCTGTTGGGCCTGCGCACCTACTTTACCTCTGGCCCCAAAGAAACCCGCGCCTGGACAATCCCTGCCGGTGCCACTGCTCCCCAGGCGGCGGGGGTCATTCACTCGGATTTTGAGCGGGGCTTTATCCGGGCGGAAACGATAGCATATGAGGACCTAGTGGCAGCGGGATCCCTGAGTGCCGCCCGAGAGAAGGGCCTAGTGCGCAGCGAGGGCAAAGACTACGTGGTTCAGGAAGGAGATGTGATGCTCTTCCGTTTCCATGTCTAGGACTCCCTAGCCTATTCAGCCAAGCCGTGGTTTCTCAGCAGTGCCTCTAGGCAAAACGACTTATCTAGCCAGGGATCCCTGCTTCCAAGGGGTCTGCTTGACGCAACCGTTTTCCTGAGAAAACTGTTGACGCTGTAACGAAACATCACAATAATTGGACTAGATAAACAAGTACTTTAAGGGATGTATTGATGGATCTGCTGCAATACGGGCCGATGGCCTGGGTTTACCTAGCAATTTTTGCCTCCATCATCTGGTGCATCTGGGGTCGTTCGGAAGACGACATCATGTTTTAGCTCAAGCGGGAGGGGTTCCTCTGCGAGCTAAGGCTACTCCTTGGCCTTAGGCTGGCAGGGGATCCCTCCTAGGTATGGCTTTTTGCCGACCTCAGGTGACGTTTCCCCTCACTCACTCAACCAACTGAGGGTCATACCAAGGCAGATACACAACCGCGGCCCGCGCCACGCAGCCACTCCTCCCCTTCACGGGAGACACCTAGCAATACCCCAAAACAAACGGAGCGAGGGATCTGTATAGATTACTGCCCCCTGCGCTTCCCTACTTCTAGAATTCAGCTAGGCACGCGCTGGTCCTATCTGGGGCGGCTGCTCTGACAGCGAATTAGCTTGCAGGAGTTATGGGCGTTACCAGCTTGCTCTCTCGCCGTCCCCTGCCTGGGGCAGAACAAACACCGGAGGGGTACTGCCTTTCCTGGCGGGGTGTGGCGGTGATGGGGGTACTCAATGTAACCCCCGACAGCTTTAGCGACGGCGGCCAGTGGGGATCCGTGGAAGCTGCCGTGCAGGCAGCCAGAGCCATGGCAGCGGCGGGGGCCTTGATTGTGGATATCGGCGGCGAGTCCACCCGTCCGGGGGCAGAGCCGGTACCGGTGGAGGTGGAATGCGACCGGGTTTTGCCCGTGATTCGGGCTCTAGAGGGATCCGGCATTCTCATCAGCGTCGATACACGGCGAACAGAGGTGGCTGCTGCTGCTCTGGCAGCGGGGGCACACATCATCAACGATGTCACCGGGCTGCGGGATCCCCAGATGATGCAGGTGTGTGCCGAGAAGGGGGTGCCAGCGGTCATCATGCACATGCGGGGAGAGCCGCGCACCATGCAGCAGCTCACCGACTACGACGACCTTGAGGGAGAAGTTTTTGGTTTTCTCAAGGACCAAGCGGAGCGGGCTCTGGCAGCCGGTGTGCCCAGTGTCATTTTGGATCCTGGCCTGGGCTTTGCCAAAACCGCCGAGCAGAACATTGCCCTCCTCAGAGCGCTGCCGCGGCTGGTGGCCTATGGCTACCCGGTGCTGGTGGGAGCCTCGCGCAAAAGTTTTGTTGGCCAGCTTGCCGGCATTGCTGTGCCTAGAGAGCGGGATAGCGCCAGCGTAGCCGTGCACCTCTTTGCCGCCAGCCGGGGCGCTACCCTGGTGCGGGTGCACAACGTCCCCGCTCATGTCTCGGCTCTGGCGGCCTGGGCAGGTCTCCACGATGAACCCAACTAGGCTGGTGCTGCGGGGTCTTAGCTTCCATGCCCACCACGGCTATCGTCCTGAGGAGGCCGTGTTGGGAGGGCGCTTTGTGGTGGATGTGGAGCTGCAGCTTGGTTGGGTTCCCCAAGCGGATGACCTGGCCCACACAGTGGACTACGCCCAGGTGTACGAGGCGGTGCGGGAAGAGGTAACCCAGCGACGCTACCGGCTGATCAAGACGTTGGCAGACCGGATTGCTGAGCGGCTGTGGCAAAGCTATCCCCAGGTGGAAGCCCTGACGGTGCGGGTGCACAAGCCACAGGCCCCCCTGCCCGGTTTGTTCGACGATGTCTACGTGGAGATTGTCCGCCACCGTTCTTCCAATAGCTAACCCTCGATGCAGCCCGACCTAGCCTACATTGCCCTGGGCAGCAACCTAGGGGATCCGCTGCAGCAATTGCGCTCGGCTGGGCAGAAGTTGCTCAGGTTGGGCCAGGTGGTGGCTCGCTCCAGCCTCTACCGCAGCCCCGCCCAAGGGGGGCCACCCGGCCAGCCCGACTACCTCAATGCTGTGGTGGCGTTGGATCCCTTTCCCCCTTACCAATCGCCCCTGGAGTTGCTGAGGGCGCTGCTGGCCATCGAGCAGGAGGCAGGGCGAGTGCGGCGCATCCGCTGGGAGGCCAGGACCCTGGACTTGGATCTGCTGGCAATGGGCAACCGGATCCTGAAGAGCCCTGAGCTAACCCTGCCCCACCCTCGCATGATGGAGCGCCCTTTTGTCCTGGCCCCGCTGTGCGAGATTGCTCCCCATTGGCGCCACCCCGAAACCGGCATAGCCGCAGCTGAGGCGCTGGCTGCCCTGGATAGCTCCTGGCTGGAGCGCACTGACCTAGGCTGGGATTGAGCTCTTTAGCGCAGCCGCCATTTTCGCCGCCAGATCCACCAGCCGCGAGGCATAGCCGTACTCGTTGTCGTACCAGGAGAGCACCTTCACCGTGCGATCCCCCAGCGTCATCGTCGACTCCAGATCCACAATCGAAGAATGGGGATCGCCGATGATATCGGCCGAGACAATGTGCGGCGGGGCAATGGCCAGGATACCGCGCATCGGCCCTTCTGCTGCCTCCACAAAGGCTTGGTTGACCGCCTCTTTGGTGATAGGCTGCTCGGTGCGCACGACAAAGTCCACAATCGAGCCGGTTAGGGTGGGCACCCGCAGCGCCAGGCCGTCCATCTTCCCTTTCAGGGCAGGCAAAACCTCGGCAACTGCCGTGGCTGCCCCAGTGGTGGAAGGCACAATCGACACCGCCGCCGAGCGGCCCCGGCGATAGTCCTTGGGATCCGGGCGATCCACAATGGCCTGGGTGGCGGTGTAAGCGTGGCAGGTGGTGAGAAAGCCCGTCTCGATGCCGAAGCGATCCAGCAAGACCTTGGCCAGCGGCGCCAGACAGTTGGTGGTGCAGGAGGCGTTGGAGACGATATGGTGCCGCTCTGGGTCGTACTGGTCGTCGTTAACCCCCATCACCACCGTCAGGTCGGCGCCTTTGGCAGGGGCGGAGATGATCACTTTCTTGGCGCCGGCTTCTAGGTGTTTGGCCGCCCCCTCCCGCTTGGTAAACAGGCCGGTGGACTCTATCACCAGGTCAACCCCGAGGTCTTTCCAGGGCAGTTGCGCCGGATCCCGTTCTGCCAGAACCCGGATCTTGTGGCTGCCGACTTGCAGGTGGCCATCCACAACGCTCACCGCCTGGGGCAGGCGCCCGTAGGCGGAGTCAAATTGCAGCAAGTAGGCCAAGTTCTCCGGCTCGGTGAGATCATTAACCGCCACCACCTCCAGCCCTCGCCCCGGCTGGGAGAGCAGCGCCCGCAAAAACGACCGGCCAATGCGGCCAAATCCGTTGATGGCTACCCGTGTGGTCATGGCAATCCTCCGGTATCAGTTCATGGTCATGGGTCGAGGGCTGCGGCGCAGGAGACGCCAACCCCTTAGGGATAGGTTAGAAGAAGAACGGGATCCGCCTTGCCTTTGCACTTCAGATCTCCAGATTTGGATCCCAACAGAGATTTGCGATTTAGGCTAACCCAGGAATTGCCGGTAGAGGAATTCAGATGAAGGTATTGCTGACCAACGATGATGGCATCGAGGCGGCGGGGCTGGCACACCTCAGACTGGCCCTCAGCGCTCTCGTTGCCGAGGAAAACTGCTGGATTGTGGCCCCCCACCAGCCGATTTCCGGCTGTAGCCACCAGGTAACGACGGGGCGGCCCTTTCGCGCCTGGGCCCGCGGCGAGCGCACCTTTGCCGTCGAGGGATCCCCTGCCGACTGTGTGCGGGTGGCCCTGTTTAAGCTCGCCCCTGCCGTGGATTGGGTGCTTTCTGGCATCAACGAGGGAGGGAATCTGGGATCGGATGTGTACTTGTCCGGCACGGTGGCGGCGGTGCGGGAGGCGGCGCTGCGTGGGATCGGAGGGATCGCCATTTCCCAGTATCGGGCAGGGAGCCAACCCATCGATTGGGAGCAGGCCCAGCGGTGGACGCGGGAGATCCTGGCCGAGCTGATGGAACAACCCCTGCCAGCCGGCTCCTTCTGGAATGTCAACTTGCCCCACCTGCCACCGGGATCCCCTTTGCCGGAGCGAGTTTACTGCCCCCTCTGCACGCAGCCGCTGCCACTCGATTACGCCGTAGAAGCAGAGGGGGAAGGCTTGGCATCGCTGTGGTTTCGCTACCAGGGGCGCTACGCAGAGCGAGCCCGCGATCCCCAGACCGATACCGATATCTGCTTCTCCGGTCGGATCGCCATCACCCAGGTGCACCTGTGCTCAGGAGCTCCCAGGTGAGGGGGTGAGGTTGCGGGCGATGGTTCTCAGCCGCTGCAGCCGCAGTGCCGTCAGGATATCGGTGGGATCCAGCTTGAGAACCTGCTCCAGGGCATCTGCTAGGTGTTGGGCTGCCTCTTGGCGGGTGTAGCCGCGGAACTGGGCGCGGCGCAAGGCAAACTCGTCGGCATCGAAATGGGCGCTCTCCCGATTCAGGTTTTGCCAGATCTGCCGCACCGAGAGCGCCGTGATGCCCCCCGCCAACAGGGCAGAAAACGGGTGCTGCAAAGAGAGCTCTGCCACGGTGGTGATGCCACCAAGCAAGGCCAGCGACTGGTAAAACCCCGGCTGTAGCCAGTTGCGGTTGTCGAACCAGCCCACCTCCCGCAAAAACAGCAGATCCCGCTGCGGCTGCGGGATCCCTTGCCAGCGGCGAAAATCGATGGCAATGATGCCCTGCGGCTGCCAAGGGGCCTTGCGGCGGGAGAACAACAGGGCCTCACCTCCCGAGTGGGGGACAACGCGGATCAAGGCCCGGAGAGAAGCGGGAAGCAGATCCCGCAAGCGTTCGATCTCTTCTTTTTGAAAGGTTTCCAAGGGTTTGAAGTCTGAGCGGCTGGTCATAGTTTTACCTGTAGAGGCACGGAGAGAGAGGATCCCACCTACCCCCCGGCAGCCTTGCGGCCCTGAACACCCCAGACCTGAAAAACCCTGCCAGGATTAGTCTACCGCATCTTCAGGTCGCCAGTAGCAGCCCCCCAGGGCAAAAAGCGCCAGCAAGTTTGCTTAGACTGAGAGGAAAAGTCTACGCCTCGATCCGAGCCAATGCCAGTTTTACCGGAACCCAGCGAACAGAGCGCCGGCAGCCCCCTTTACACCTATGCCTTCTTGCCGATGCCAGACGCGCCGCTTTGGCATTTCATTCAACAAACTCAAGGGATCCGCGGGCCGCTGCAGGTGTTTTCTCCCACAGGAGGCCGAATTGCCGCTGCTGTGGAGCCGATGCCGGATCCTGCGTCGCTGCAGGCTTCGGATGAGGTGCTGCTGCGTTCTGCCCTGCGCCACGACCAGGTGATCTGCCGGCTGTTTGCCCAGATGCCGCTGCTGCCCCTGCGCTTTGGCACCTGCTTTCTCTCAGCCGAAAAGCTGGGATCCCACCTATTGGCCCAGCAGGCGGAGTACGAACAGGCCCTCGCGGCCATCGGGGGAAGAGCCGAGTACTGCCTGAAAGGAAAACTGTCGCCCCAGCCCCCCCCGGATCCCCAACCCGCTCCCAGCGGCACAGCCTATCTGTTGGCCCGCAAACAAGCCTATCTCCAGCAACGACAGGCCCAAGAGCGGCAAGAACAGGAGCTGGCGGCCCTGCAGCAGCTTTGGCCTTCTACCTGGCCAGTGCAAAGAGGGGATCCGCAGCCGGGAGAAGTCCTGCGGCTTTACTTCTTGCTCACCCCTGCCGAACGGGAAACGGCAGCCCAGCTCGCCCAAACCTGGGTAGCAGCACACCCCCACTGGCAATTGGACTGGAGCGAGTCCCTGCCCCCCTATCACTTTGTGGGTGCCCTGCGGGATCCCTCCAGATGTACTCAGTAGTGCCCTAGCAAAAGGATCCCGTTTCGCGCGCCCGGAAACCCTGACCCAGCGAGGATGCAATGTTTTGGCTGTAATTTTTCAGGGTATTACTTACGGATTCTGGTGAGGGATTGGACTACACTACTATTTTTGAAAGTGACCTCCCGTCCCCTCAGCCGTCATGACCCTGGAAACATTTTTTACCCAGCTCAACGCCAACGGCTTAACGATTGCCATCCTGCTCTTTGCAGCTCCTTGGTTGGTTTGGGTTCTCTGCCACTGGATCCCAGGGCAGTGGGAAGAGCCTTTTTTGCTCAGCTTGAACATTGGCTTAGCAGCGGCAAGCCTTGTCCTCTGGGCCGGTTACTTGGCCTATGCCACCAACACGGCCGGCTGGCAGGCGGTGGTCAAGCAGGCGGATATGTTCTTGTTGCTGGTGCCTCCCTACTATTTCCTTAGCTCCATCTGGGTGGCACGGCAGCGCATGCCCCTCTCGCGGGTGCCGGCTTTCCGCACCTTGCAAGGGATCAGCATTTTGGCGGCGGTCTATCTCATCCTCTCTTGGCTCAGCCGCCGGGTCTATGTTGTCTTTTTCTCTTACCTACCCTTTTCGGCCTTTCTGTGGATCCTGGCGGGGTTGTTGGGGGTGGCCTATATTGGCTATCGCATCCTCTTTGGGAATCCGCCCCAGTACCCGCCCGAAAGCTGAGGGGCTGGCCGACAGGGACTAGAATTCGAAAGAAACCCTTTGCAACGGCAATGGTGACAGTCCCCCTGATTTCAGCCCTGAACATCGACTACCGGCCTTTGCAGGAGTTGTTAGCGGCGGGAGCTTGGCTGGAAGCGGATCGGCTGAGCCTGCAACTGCTGTGCCGGGCGGCGGGGGAGGGGGCGGCGCGGCGGGGCTGGCTGTACTTTTCCGAGGTGAGCCGGATCCCGGCAGAGGATCTGCGCACCATCGATGGCCTGTGGCGGGCGGCCTCCGGGGATCGCTTCGGCTACTCGGTGCAGCGGCAACTCTGGCTGGGGGTCAACCGCAACTGGGAGCGCCTCTGGCCGCTGATTGGCTGGAAGCAAGGCTACCACTGGACTCGCTATCCCGACGAGTTCACCTGGGATCTGTCCGCTCCCAAGGGCCACCTGCCCCTTTCCAACCAACTGCGGGGGGTGCGGGTGCTGGAGGAGCTGCTTACCCACAGAGCTTGGGAAGACCTATCCGGCTGAGCGTCTTTTGAATCTTATTGAATCTAAGTTGGATTGGACTGTGGCCGAGCAACTGCAACTGACCCAATTTCCCCACCTGCCCGGCGATCTGGCCCAAGCCTGCGAGCAGGCCATCCAGGCCACACGCCTGGCCCTGCAAGCGGGATACCGCCGCTTGCTCATCGAGATCCTGGCCCCCGACATCAAGCCGGAAGTCTTGGCTCGTCCATTTTTGGAGTTGGTGCCGCCACCGGCTTTGGTGTTGTTCAGCGATGCCGGCGGAGCGGCCCTGGCCCAGCGGGAATGGGGATCCCTCCCCGACGGGATCCAACTGCAGAGCCTGACTGCCCGCACCCAACCTACGCCAGAACAAAGTGTCCTGTTCGTGATGCCGGCGGTTTACAGCCTGGATCAGGTGGAGCGGGTTTGCCAGTTGGTGAGCGGCGGCGATCCCTCTGGGCTGGCGGCCAAAGGCCGGGATCCCAAGCCCGTCGTTCTCCTCAACCCGCAACTTCAGGATGCCGCCGCAGTGGGGGTGGGGTTGGCCGGGCGCCGGCTGCGGCAACGCTTCCTGAGCACCTTTGAGACCAGCTACTACCTGCGCTCGCTGGTAGAAGGAGCCCTGTTTCGCGCCTACCCGGATCCCTGGAGCGTGTGGCAGCAGGAAGAGCCCGGCCTCTACAGCGTCCTCAAAACCTTTAGGGCTCGGCCCAGCGGCGAAGAAGTGGCCGAGCTGTTCAGGGCCAGCAAGAGAGGGGATCCCTGGTGGAGCTGGCGGCGCTGGCTGGGCGGGATCCCATGATCGACCTGCAGCTTCAAGACTGGTGGTCGCGGCAACGGCTCACCCAGCTTAGCTACCCCAACCTATCTCTCAGCGGCGCAAGTGTGTCTTTGCGAGTCATTTTAGAGCCATTTAAAAACGTCGGCGCGATCTGGTATTCAAAGATTTATGGAGAGTATCAGGATAATGTTTTATTGCTGGCCTGCTCTCCAGATTTAGAAGGACTATCGGATCGTGTAAGATGCCTAGAACAGTCTCCTATTCAGAAACTTTGCCGAGAAAATTTTTCCAAACATTTTACTGAATATTTGCTAACTGATGCCGTCGCCTATGAATTAGAAATCCGATTTGAAGGCAAAGACTTTCTTGTTGTCGACCAAGAGAGGCTTGGAAATAGAGTTGTCCACCAAATCTACATTCACGACAACTGCTTTTTCAAACCCGTAGAGGACGATCTCCTAAGCAAGATTATCGGTTGCGTTCTTGAGCAACATAGCTTCTACTTAGGGCAGGAAATCGACTGGTCAGAGATCTCGGCGAGATTAACTGATCACTTGCTCACTTCGAGCAAAATCGAGATCCAAAGCGATCCCAAGAGGCAACATGTGTGGATCCCACAGCTAGAAGAAAAAAGTATCCTCTCGGATCCCTTTTTCAAAAAGCTTTCGGCCAGGGCACAGTGGTTATTGAAGGCAGATAAGCCCGTTTTAGAAAGAAAAAAGCCACTGCCTGAAGGGTTCGCCAGCATCTAATGCTTCTGATGATATTTTTGCCCCCTAGCTGCAGCACCTTCCCCAGGGCAGACTGCTCGTATCGCTGCTCCTATCGGAAAGGGACTGGGGGTGAGGGGAGAGACTGGAAGGGTCAGCGGCGCGACGCGCCAGGGCATTGTCTCAAACTACTCTGATATCGATCCCAAAGTTCCAATCCAGTTCCAATTTCGGTGATAGAATCACAACACGCTAGGAGTGTCTGGGGGCTGCCCCCAGGCTGAGATTACATCCTCAGAACCTGATCTGGGTCATACCAGCGTAGGAAAGCGAGTACCGGAGTTGACACCATGCGCAGCGAATGGGTTGCCCGCCGTCGTGGGCAAGCAAATGTTACGCAAATGCACTTTGCCCGGCAGGGCGTGATTACCGAAGAGATGGACTACGTGGCTCGGCGAGAGAACCTACCGCCGGAGCTGATCCGCTCAGAAGTGGCGCGGGGCCGCATGATCATCCCTGCCAATATCAATCACACCAACCTAGAGCCCATGTGCATCGGGATCGCCTCCCGCTGCAAAGTCAATGCTAATATTGGCGCCTCCCCCAGCTCCTCTGGATTAGCCGAAGAGCTGGAAAAGCTGAAATTGGCCATTAAATACGGCGCCGATACCGTTATGGATCTGTCCACCGGCGGCGGCGACTTGGACGAAATTCGCACGGCTATTATCCAAGCTTCTCCGGTGCCCATCGGCACGGTGCCCATCTACCAAGCTCTAGAAAGTGTCCATGGCAATGTCGAAAAACTCTCGGCAGAAGATATCTTGCACATCATCGAAAAGCAGGCCCAGCAAGGGGTGGACTACATGACCATCCATGCCGGGATCCTCATCGAATATCTGCCATTGGTGCGCAACCGTCTCACAGGAATTGTCTCTCGCGGAGGTGGGATCCTGGCCCGTTGGATGTTGGCCCACCACAAGCAAAACCCGCTCTACACCCACTTCCGCGACATCATCGAGATCTTCAAGAAATACGATGTTTCTTTTAGCCTGGGCGATGCTTTGCGGCCCGGATGTCTGCACGATGCTTCTGACGAGGCCCAGATGGCGGAGTTGAAAACCCTGGGGCAGTTGACCCGCATGGCCTGGGAGCACGATGTGCAGGTGATGGTGGAAGGGCCAGGGCACGTGCCGATGGATCAAATTGAGTTTAACGTGCGCAAGCAAATGGAGGAATGCGACGAGGCTCCTTTCTACGTTTTGGGGCCGCTGGTAACCGATATTGCCGCTGGCTACGACCACATCAGCTCTGCCATTGGGGCGGCCTTGGCCGGCTGGTACGGGGCGGCGATGCTCTGCTACGTAACTCCCAAAGAACACCTGGGCTTGCCCAATGCCGAGGATGTGCGCAACGGCCTCATTGCCTACAAAATTGCCGCCCACGCTGCCGATATTGCCCGCCACCGTCCTGGGGCCAGGGATCGAGATGACGAGATGTCCAGAGCCCGCTACAACTTTGATTGGAACCGACAATTTGAGTTGTCTTTAGACCCAGAGCGGGCGCGAGAATATCACGACGAGACCTTGCCGGCAGATATCTACAAAACGGCGGAGTTTTGCTCGATGTGTGGACCGAAGTTCTGCCCCATGCAGACCAAAATGGACGCAGAAGCGTTGAGCGAGCTGGAGCGATTCTTGGCCAAGCAGCCAACAGCTTAGGCATTAGCTTGCCCTGGGCCTCGAACGAAGTTGGAATCGACCTTGGTTCCATCCCTGCTCTCGGGGGAGTGGGGAGGGGCTCTCTCTGCAAGCTATGCTGGGTTATAGAGAAACCCTTGCGGTTGTCTCTGTGGAGGAGAGAGAAGAGCATGGCACTGAAGCAACTTGGACATGTTGCCGTCCGCGTAGAAGACATCTCTAAGGCAGTAGAGTTCTACGAAAAGTTGGGGATGGTCAACGTCTGGAAGGATCCCGACTGGGCCTATATGAAAGCCGGAGACGATGGGCTGGCACTCTTGGGGCCGGGCTACCGGGCGGCAGGGCCCCACTTTGGCTTTGTCTTCAGCAGCAGGGAGGAGCTGGAGGAGCAGCATCGGCGCTTGCAAGCCGCAGGGATCCCGGTAGGGGCCATTCACAGCCATCGGGATGGCACTGCCTCCTTCTATGGCAAGGATCCCGATGGCAACCTGTTTGAGTTTCTGTACGAGCCGCCAGGCACTTTTGACCAAGCCAAGGCCAAGACAGCCGAGGCAAGTGCTTGAGCTCTGAACTGCTATCGCGCACAAGCAAGCTAGGGGCCGTGGGCGTCCTTCTGTAGCCCTAAGCAATCTTGCTGAGCAGCCCAGCTGCCCAATCGAGAAGACGGTTCACTTCTTCTGAGGTTCTGGCTTCCGAGTAGAGCCTCAGCAGAGGTTCGGTGCCGCTGCCCCGGATCATCACCCAACTGCCGTCGGCAAGGCTAAACTTGTGGCCGTCGCGATCGAAATGCTTGATTACCTTTTGCCCCAGGATCTCAAGGGGGGGATCCGTCTGTAGCTGCTGGAAGAGCCGGGTTTGTTGACCTTGATCCGCCAGGTGCAGGTCGCGGCGTAGGTAAACTGAGGTGAACCCTTCCCGTTCTTGCAAAGCTCGGTAAAGGGCGCTCAGATCTTGCCCGGTTTCGGTGACGGCTTCGATCAAGTACAGGGCAGAGAGGAGGGCATCCCGCTCGGGGATGTGGCCCAGATAGCCGATGCCGCCCGATTCTTCTCCCCCCAGCAACACCGGTGTGCTCAGCATGCGCTCGGCGATGTACTTAAAGCCCACCGGCGTTTCCGTAACTGGCAGGCCATAGCGCTCGGCCACCTTCACGAATAGCTCCGAGCCGCTGATGGTTTTGACGATCTCGCCCCGCAGGCCGCGCCGCCCCGCCAAGTGGTCGATCAAGATGGGAATGAGGATCTGCGGGCTGAGAAAATGGCCTTGCCCATCGAGGGCAGCAATGCGGTCGGCATCGCCATCGAAGACCAGACCCATCTTTAACGGGGCGGGATCCGCTGCGATGATCTGGGCAGAGGTCTGCAGGTTTTGCGGCAGCGGCTCCGGTGGGAACCCGCCAAACAAGGGATCCCGACGTGCCTGCAATTCGATCACCTTCTCCCCCAACAGGCGGCTGAGGCCCCCGGCGCCAGAGCCAAACATGACATCCACCCAGATCTTGGCCGGGGATCCTTCGAGCTTCTCCAGATCCACAAAGCGGCTGAGCTGAGCCAGGTAGCCGGGCCAGGGATCCCAGGTTTCGATGGGGGCTGGGTTGGATGCGAGAGGTTGCAGGTGGTGCAGCTCCTGCTCGATGGCGGCGGTAACCTCCGGCGGCACGGAGCCGCCAAATCCGCCTTTGACCTTGAGGCCGGAATAGTGGGGCGGGTTGTGGCTGGCGGTGATCACCAAGGCGCCGTGGCAGCCGCGCTCTTTGGCCGCCCAGCTAAAGGCCGGTGTCGGGGCCACACAGGCAGAGAGATAAACCGGGATCCCCAGCCGCGCCACCACCTCGGCAGCGTGGGCAGCAAATTTTTCTGAGAGAAAGCGGTTGTCGTAGCCGATCAGGATCCCTGCCCCAGGATAGGTGCGGGCCAGCACCTGGGCGCTGGCCTGGGCGGCAATGCCCAAGTTCTGGAAGGTAAAGCCATCGGCGATCACGGCTCGCCAGCCGTCAGTGCCAAAACGAATGGAGTTCCCGGCCATGATTGCACCCAGATCCACCCCGACTACAGAGAAGGATAGCTTGGTAGCCCTGCACTTGAGGGCAGGGCGGAAAAGCCCGTAAGCAACTTTAGTGGCTCGCCAAGAGTTGCCACCAAGGCGTACCGTTCCCAGGCGAGCACCGACCGGTGGCAAGCGTCCGAACGTCTCAGCCAACCTGCAAAGACTTCGTCCCGCTGACGCCATCAGAAGAGTAAGCAGAACCTTGGGGCTTTGCCTCGAGGAACTGTCTGGGGGCGTCTTGACAGCGCCTTTACGAGGTCGTTGTTGAACTGCGTAAGAATCCCCTGCCTTTAGGCGGTGGGAGTGTCAAATAGCACGGCGGAGCCGCCACCCCACTCCCCCGTTTCAAAAACGGCAGCGGCTGGGTGGGGTCGCAAAAGCTGCGGAAACGGCTACAGTAACCTGGAAAGCGTTCCGCTCCTAATGAGCCATGACTCAGCAACTGACTCTCGACGGACTGGGATCTGGATCGGGTGGGGGATCCCGTCTAGGGCGAGTAATCGTAACCGATTTGCAGGGGGAGATGCAGCGCTCCTACCTGGAATATGCCATGAGCGTGATCGTGGGGCGGGCCTTGCCGGATGTGCGGGATGGCCTCAAGCCGGTGCATCGCCGCATCCTCTACGCCATGCACGAGCTGGGCCTGACGCCGGATCGCCCCTACCGCAAGTGCGCGCGCGTCGTGGGGGACGTGCTGGGGAAATATCACCCCCACGGGGATCAGGCGGTCTATGACGCGCTGGTGCGCATGGCACAAGACTTTTCCAGCCGCTACCCCCTGGTGGCGGGGCACGGCAACTTCGGCTCGGTGGACGACGACCCGCCGGCGGCCATGCGCTACACGGAGTGTCGGCTGGCGGAGCTGAGCCACACAGCCCTTCTGCAGGGGATCTCCGAAGCAATTGTGGACTTTATGCCCAATTTCGACGGCTCCCAGGCGGAGCCCACCGTCCTGCCGGCCCGCCTGCCCATCTTGCTGCTCAACGGCTCTGCTGGCATTGCCGTGGGCATGGCCACCAACATCCCGCCCCACAACCTGGGGGAAGTGGTGGACGGCCTGCTGGCTTTGATCGACGAGCCCGATCTCAGCCCTGAGGAGCTGTTGCGCTGGATCCCGGGGCCGGACTTTCCCACCGGCGGCCAAATTGTCGATGGCCAGGGGATCCGCGAGGCCTACCTCACCGGCCGCGGCTCCATCACCCTGCGGGGAGTGGCCCGCTTTGAGGAGATCCAGCCGGGCAGAGGACGCCACCGCCGGCCCGCCCTGATCATCAGCGAGTTTCCCTATCAGGTGAACAAGGCTGCCTGGCTCGAGAAGGTGGCCGAGCTGGTCGCCCAAGACCGTCTCAGCGGCATCGCAGATTTGCGGGATGAGTCGGATCGCAGCGGCATGCGCGTGGTGGTGGAGCTGAAGCGGGAGGCCAACCCGCAGGCGGTTTTGCAGCAGTTGTACAAGCTCACCCCCTTGCAGAGCACCTTTGGGGTGATCCTGTTGGCCTTGGTGGAGGGAAAACCCCAGCAGCTCAGCTTGAAGCAGATTTTGCAGCACTTTTTGCAATTTCGCGAGGCCACTCTCAAGCGGATGTTTCGCGCCGAACTGCAGCAGGTACAGCGCAAAGCCGAAGAGGTGGCGGGGATGGTGCTGGCCCTGGCCGATCTGGAAGGGGTAATCGACCTGCTGCGGCAAGCGCCCGATAGCGCCACGGCCAAAGCCCAGCTGCAAACCCGCTTGGGCTGCACCTCCCAGCAGGCGGAGACGATCTTGGCCATGCCCCTGCGCCGCCTGACAACCTTGGAGCGGGAGCGCCTCTATCAAGAGCAAGCCGAGCTGCAGGCCCGCATCGCCGAGCTGCAGGGACTGCTGCAAGATCGCCGCAAGCTCTTGAATTACCTGAAAAAAGAGCTGCGACACTTGAAAAAAACCTTTGCGGATCCCCGGCGCACCCAGATTCTCTCGGCCTCGGAACTGGAAGCGGAGGCGGCCCAGATCCCCGGCGGCGAAGCCGGCGAAGACAGCCGCTTTCTGCTGCAACTCACCCGCAAAGGCTACGTGCGCCGCCTGCCTCTGCCTGGGCCTCGCTCCCGCAGCAACCCGGCGCAGCGGGAATTGGGAGAAGATACCCTGGTCAGCCTGGAATGCGTGACCCCAGAGCAGGCAATCTTGGTGCTCACCGCCAGCGGCAGGGCTTTCACCGTGCCCATCGAAGGGATCCCCCTCAGCACCGGCTCCTCGCGGGGGGTGCCTCTGGTCACCCTTCTCCCCAACCCCGAGCCGATTGTTGCCGCCTTCCCGTTGGATCCCGTTCGCGTCAGCGGTGCGGAGCACTCTCCCGGCGAGGCCAGCTTGGTGGTGCTCAGCCGGCAGGGGCGGATCAAGCGGGTGGCCTTGGCGGAGCTGGTGGGCCTCAGCCAACGGGGAGCCGCCGTCTTGAAGCTCAAAGAAGGAGACGAGCTGGGCTGGGCGGCCCTTTGGCATCCCGGCCACCAAGGCTACAGCGTTGTCCTGGCCACCTCCGGCGGGCGGGTGCTGCGGCTGGACGCCGAACAGATCCCCTTGATGGGTCGGGCAGCTATGGGATCCCCAGCTCTACGTTTGGGGCGCACAGAACAGATCGTCGGTATGGCGCTGCTGCCCCCGCAAGGGATCTTAGTTTTGGCCAGCCGGTCGGGGTATTTGAAGCGGCTACCCCTGGGCGAGATCCCCATCCTGGAGCAGGGTAAAGTGGGCGTGTCGGCCTTTCACTTCTCCAACAAAGGGGATGGCTTGGTGGGCTTGGTGGGTTTTCCCCCCGATCTGGCGGCGCACCCCCATCTGCAAGTGGATGTGATCGCGGAGTCCGAGCGGGTACACTCCTTCTCTCCTGAGGAAATTCCCCTGCAAGGCCGGTCCGGCGGCGGATCCCTGTTGGTCAAGGGGGAGCAGGTTAGGGAGTTGCGCCTGTTTTGGCCGCAGTGGCTGCCGGAGGGCGGGATTGGATAGCTCTGGAGCTTTTGGGGGAAAGCAGAAGTCTGGATCGCTAGGACAGAGAGCCATCCCCAGGCGAGGCAGAATCAGGCGGCTGGGAGCCGGGATCCGGCGCTTCGGGATGGCGGACAGGCTTAGGGAGAGTGCCACCTGACTTAAGAACCAGGCAGCGCACAGTTTGGTGCAGTTCCTCCAGCAAAATGCCGATGGCGGAGCGGAAGTCCCGGTGGTCATCCCGCATTTGCTCCAAAATGGCGCGGATGACTTCCTTACAGTCCTTCAGGATGTGCTGCTGCTGGGCGATGATCTGCACCAGCTCGCTCTGTTCCTTGAGCAACTCTCGCAAACAGGTACGCAGCTCGTCCACCTGGTTTTGCCAAAGGGCTTGCCCCTCTCGCAACTCCATGACGCTGGTGCGCAAATCGGCGGTGGCATCGCGCAGGGCTTCGCTGTGGCGCCGCTCGGCCTCCAGTTGGCGTTGCTGCTCCTGCTGCTGTTGGCGCAGCTCGGAATTGGCCCTTAGGTTGGCTTCCGCCACTCTGAGCAATCGATCCAAGCAGGCCTCGGCGAGAGCCCAGCGCTCCTCCGGCAAGGAAGATCGGCCTCGGCTAGCCCGCCTGCGGAAATATCTTACGGTCACTGCACCTCGTACCTGTGGCAAGGACATTAGACTAGGCGTACACTCGAGCGAGGGAGTTTGTCCCAGCAAGTTGTCCATCGATCATACCGCTTTTCCCAACCCCCCCTGCAATTTGGGCGCGAAAAACCGTCTGAGCAGCTTCTGGGCCGCAGGGATCCATCCATCTGGCAGAGCACCCCTTGAGTTAGAAACAGCGGCCCAGCACCGCAGCCCAAGGAGCGAGGCTGCCTCTTTCCAGGGATCCCCGAAGTCCCTCTAGGATGAAGAAAGTTTGCAGAGAGGAAAGCCATGCTTTCACTAGCCAATCAGGTGGTGCTGATTACCGGCGCTTCTGCCGGCATTGGCAAGGCCGTCGCCCTGGAAGCGGCCAAACGCGGGGCCCGCTTGGTGCTGGCGGCCCGCCGGGAGGAGCTGCTACAAAACGTCAAGGACTTGGTGGAGAAGCAGGGGACAGAAGCGCTGGTGGTGCCCACCGACATGGCCGATACAGCCCAGGTGGAGGCGCTGGCCCAAAAGGCCCTGGATCGCTTTGGCCGGGTGGACATCCTGGTGAACAACGCCGGCTACGGCCAAATGGGACCGGTGGAAGAGGTGGATGTGGCGGCGATGCGGCGGCAGTTCGAGGTGAATGTGTTTGGTCTGCACGCCCTCACCCGCGCCCTCTTGCCCCAAATGCGGGAGCGGGGCAGCGGCCGCATCCTCAACCTCAGCTCCGTGGCCGGCCAGATGTCGATGCCTTTCAGTGGGGTTTACAGCGCCACCAAGTTCGCCGTGGAGGCCCTCAGCGACGCCCTGCGGGTGGAAGTGGCCCCTTTTGGCATCAAGGTTATCGTGATCGAGCCAGGGCCGGTGGCCACCGAGTTTGGCCGCGTGGCCGAAGAGACCTTTGCTGCTGTTGTCAATCCCAACGGCCCCTACAAAGCGATCTTGGACAAGGCTGCCGAGCTGGCCAGCTCGTTCCACAAAATGGCCTGGCCGGTGGAGAAGGTGGTGGAGCCGATCCTGAGAGCCATGACGGATCCCCACCCTTCCGACCGCTACACCGCTTTTACGGGCGGCAAGCTGGCGCTGGGGCTGATGCGGTTGCTGCCCGCCCCTCTGGCCGACCAAATGTGGCGGCGCGTCTACGGCCTGGATGCCCTGGGATCCCCCAAATCGGCCTAGTCGCCGATTGCAGGGATCCCTTCCCAGCGCAATTCCGGGCATTTCGTGCGGCAGGGTTGTATCTTGGGGGAGCGACAGGTTAAGTTTGTTGAAGGACTTTTAATAACCAGGTGTTCCCCTTCCCCATGAACAAACCTCTATCTCCCCAGCGCTGGCTAATTGCCCTCATGCTGGGCTTTTGTCTCTGGCAGGGATCCGGCCTAGCTCCTGCCCACGCCGCTCTGGCCTCTGCCCTCACCTATGACCGCTTCTTGCGCTATGTCGAGGAGGGTCGCGTTACCGATGTGCGCCTCCTCGATAACAACCTGGTAGCCGAAGTGACGGCTGTTGACCCACAAACGCAGCATTCCACCCGCTACCGGGTCAACCTGCTGCCCAACACCGTGCCGCAACTGGTGGATCGCCTGACCGAGCAGGGGATCGAGGTGGCTGTAGTGCCCACCCGCGATGGCAGCGCCTTCTGGGCGATCTTGGGCAACCTGGTCATCCCGGTGCTGCTGCTGGGGGGGTTGTTCTTGTTCCTGCGCCGCGCTGGCGGAGGAGCAGGCGGTCCTGGACAGGCGATGAACTTCGGCAAGTCGCGGGCCCGCTTCCAGATGGAAGCCAAAACCGGCGTCAAGTTTGACGATGTAGCCGGGATCGAGGAGGCCAAAGAAGAGCTGCAAGAGGTGGTTACCTTCCTGAAGAAGCCGGAGCGCTTCACTGCCGTAGGGGCCAAGATCCCCAAAGGCGTGCTGTTGGTGGGGCCGCCGGGGACGGGTAAGACCCTCTTGGCCAAAGCCATTGCTGGCGAGGCGGGAGTGCCTTTTTTCAGCCTCTCTGGCTCCGAGTTCGTGGAGATGTTCGTCGGCGTGGGGGCCTCGCGGGTGCGGGATCTCTTTAAGAAGGCCAAGGAGAATGCTCCCTGCATCGTCTTCATCGACGAGATCGACGCGGTGGGCCGGCAGCGGGGAGCGGGCATTGGCGGCGGCAACGACGAGCGCGAGCAAACCCTGAACCAGTTGCTTACGGAAATGGATGGGTTTGAGGGCAACTCAGGGGTAATTGTTATTGCCGCAACCAACCGCCCGGATGTGCTGGATGCGGCGCTCCTACGGCCTGGACGCTTCGACCGCCAGATCACCGTGGATCGGCCCAGCTTCAAGGGGCGCTACGAGATCTTGCGCGTGCATGCCCGCAACAAGAAGCTGGCAGAAGAGGTCAGCCTGGAGGCCATTGCCCGCCGCACCCCTGGCTTTGCCGGCGCCGATCTGGCCAACCTGCTCAACGAGGCGGCCATCCTGGCGGCCCGCCGTCAGCACAAAGCCATCACCAACCAGGACATCGACGACGCCATCGACCGCATCACCATTGGCCTGACCAAGCCGCCGCTATTAGACGGCAAAAGCAAGCGCCTCATCGCCTACCACGAGTGCGGCCATGCTCTGTTGATGACCCTCTTGCCCCATGCGGATCCCTTGAACAAGGTAACGATCATCCCCCGTTCCGGAGGTGCCGGCGGCTTTGCCCAGCAACTGCCCAACGAGGAGCAGATCGACTCCGGCATGTACAGCCGCGCCTGGCTGTTGGATCGGGTGGTGGTCGGTTTTGGCGGTCGGGCGGCGGAGGAGATCGTCTTTGGCTACTCGGAAGTGACGACGGGGGCCAGCAACGACCTGCAGCAAAACACCAACCTGGTGCGGCAAATGGTGACCCGCTTTGGCATGTCCGAGCTGGGGCCCCTGATGTGGGATCCGCCCAACAACGAAATCTTTTTGGGCGGCGGCTGGATGAACCGCGTCGAGTACTCCGAAGATGTGGCGGCTAAGATCGATCGGCAGGTGCGGCAAATCCTGGAAAGCTGCTACCAGAAAGCCAAGCAGATCCTGCTCGAGCACCGCGCCCTGCTGGATCGTCTGGCCGACACCTTGGTGGAACGGGAAACCCTAGATGGGGACGAGTTTCGGGCCATTGTGGCAGAATACGTGCCCATCCCCGAGAAGATCGGCTTGCCCAGCCCGAAGACGGCTTGAGGGATCCCCTCTCGCTGCGGGATTGATTAACCTGGGAGGGTGGTTGTTGGGGCCGGCGCCCGGCAACTGCCCTTTTGTTTTGCGGCTGTCGTCAGGTTGTGTCATGCTCTCTTCTCTCTCTGCCTTGCCGGTTCACCTCTACTGCTGCCTGAGCTGTGGTCAGGAAGGGCTGAACCTGCCACCGGGACGTGAGCCGGGAGCCGCGGCGGATCGGGTTTACTGTCCCCGTTGCGGCCAGATCTACCCCATCACCGCCTTTGGAGCGGTGGATTTTTTGGCCGCCGCGCGGGACTTGCCGCTCACTCCCGCTCAGGCCATTGCCCATCTGCCCGGGTTTGCCTGGGGCTACGATCGCCTCTGGCGGCCTTGGGCGCTGTCGCTGTTGTCGGGGGAGCGTTTCGGCAGCGAGCGGGAAGGCCAATTGCTGGCGGAACTGGTGGGGGAGGCAGATCCCGTCTTGGATTTGGGCACGGCAGGGGGGTACTGGAGCCGCCTCCTCTTGGCCAGGGATCCGCAGCGGACGGTGATCGGCCTAGACAACGCGACGGGAGTGCTGGCGGAGGCAGCCCAGCAGGCCCAGCCCCACTGGCAGCGCTACAGCCTGGTGCGAGCCCGGGCGGAGCAGCTTCCCCTGGCCTCTGGAGCCTTTGGGGCGGTGATCAGCGGCGCCACCCTGAACGAGGTGCCGTTGGATCCCTGTCTGCGGGAAGTGGCCCGTGTTTTGAAACCGGGAGGGGTGTTTGTCTCGATGCACAGCCAGCAGGTGCAGGGATGGGGGCAGAGGGTGCAGCAGTTGCTGGAGGCGACCGGCCTTCGCTTTTTCTCCGCAGACCAGTTGCGCTGGCACTTTGCCCAGGTGGGGTTGCGCTTGGAGCGCTATCTCAGCTTCGGCTGGGTGGCTTTTGTGCAGGCAGTGCGCCTCTAGGGGATCCACTCCAGGCCAACGCCAAAGCTGGATTCCCGCGCCAAGGTGGAGTGGCGCAGGCTGTAGCGGGCAGCAAGACGAAGGGAAGGGCTAATGGCGTAGGCGGCGGTGATCTCCGCTAGGGTGGCCTGTCCTTCTTCCGGCTCCTGCGGGGCCACCCAAGTGTAGCTGCCAGTCAAGTCGGCGGCTCCGGGAGCCAGGGCCAAAACAACAAAGGCCCCATAGCTCACCCCGCTGAGGCGGCGGTTTTTTTCTTCCAAGGCTCGATAGCCCAGTTGGGGGGCCAGGTTCAAGCGGGAGCCCATAGGGGCGAGAAAGTAGCGCACCTCTGACCCGTACTGGCGGATTTCTGGGTTCTCAGAAGATTGGCGATAGTCGCCGCTGAGGGTGAGGCGATCTCCCAGGCGCAAGTCCTGCAGGCTGATTCGCCACTCAGAAGCCGACTCGAAACCCGCCTGCAAACGGGTGGGCAAGACGGGAGTATTGCGGATTTCTTCCAGGAGATTGGGCGGACTTTGCAGCCAGCGGCGCAACACGGGGCTATCCTCCACAATTTGGCTATCCAGCCCCAGATCTAAAACGCCTGAGAGCGCGGTTGGCCGCGGATCTGCTTCCTTGCGGCCCGCTTGGGTCGAATGGGCCCAGGCCGGCCATGCTGGCATCAGCCCAGCCCCAAGGAGCAGCATACCCAAGCAAAGTCCTTTGCCAGATTGCCCTACCACCTGCAACCCCCGCCCCTCCCGTCCTTAACTGTAGCTGCTTCCAATAGGAGCTTTCACGCCAGCTCGCGGGCGCCGCGGCTCTCAGCAGCGTAGGATGACACCCCAAGGACGGTTCAACAATGGCAAGGCAAAGACTAGCGGTTTCGGCTGTTGGCCATGACTCGCAGCCGCTGGGCCAGGTTTTGCAGTTGCCGCTCAAATTGCAGATTTTCCCGCTGCAACTGGCTAACTTTTTCACAGCTATAGAGAACGGTGGTGTGATCTTTCCCGCCAAAGTAATCGCCAATTTTGGGCAAGCTAAGATTGGTATGGTGACGCATCAAAAACATGGCAATTTGCCGCGCCTGGCTGATGTCCCGCTTGCGAGAGGATCCCAATAAGCTTTCTCGGTCGACGCCGAATTCTTCACAGACCACGTCAATAATCATGTCGGGCGTGATCTCCTTGGGCTCGCTGGGGGGGTTGAGAATGGGCTGAATCGTCTCCACACTCATCGGCAGGCCAGAAATGGAGACGTAGGCAACGGCACGGATGAGGGCGCCCTCCAGCTCGCGAATGTTGCTGGTGTAGGTGGTAGCAATGTATTCGATCACCTCAGGCGGTAGGATCATCCCCTCGTACTCGGCTTTTTTCTTGAGAATGGCCATGCGGGTCTCGATGTCCGGCGGCTGAATTTCCGCAATCAAGCCCATCGAAAACCGAGAACAGAGCCGCTCCTGCAGCCGAGGGATGAGGTGAGGGGAGCGGTCGGCAGCTAGCACGATCTGTTTGCCCGACTCGTGCAACGTATTAAAGGTGTGGAAAAACTCCTCTTGGGTGTACTCTTTGCCTTCGATAAATTGAATGTCGTCCACCAATAAAATATCCACATCTCGATAGTGCTCCCGGAAAGACTGCATGCTGTCTCGCCGGATGGCATCGATTAAATCGTTGGTAAAGCGCTCGGTGGACACGTAAAAGACCTTGGCCCGCGGATTCGCCTCCAGTTGGTAGTGGCCGATGGCCTGCATCAGGTGGGTTTTGCCCAGCCCTACCCCGCCGCAGAGAAACAAGGGATTGTAGGCCCGCCCAGGCTTGTCGGCCACGGCCAGAGCCGCTGCATGGGCCATGCGGTTGTTGGGGCCGACCACAAACCGCGAGAAGGAATACTTGGGGTTGAGATCCGGGGCTCGCATGGGCAGGCTGCCGCTCACCTCCAGCCCCAAGGGGGCGGAAGCAGGAAAACTGCCGGCCTTGCGGGAGGTTGAGGCCACAGCCGTTGAAGGAGCTTCTTCCTCGACCAAAGCCTGGGGAGCGACGGAAAACTCCACTTGCAAAGGGATTCCGGCCACCCGCTGCACCACCTCGGTGATGGTGGAGGCGTAGTGCTTTTGCAGCCAGCCCCGCGCCCATTCGCTAGGAGTGGAGATGGTGAGGCGGTTGTCCACCAAGGATTCAGCTCGCGCCGTCTTGATCCAAGCCTCAAAAGTTGGACGGCTGAGCTGCACCTGTAGATGCCCCAAAGCTTCGTCCCAGAGTCGATCTAGGGAGATGTCCACACCACACACCCAAAGCGACACAGCCAAAGCCCAGCAAAGACAGGGGCGCCAACCCGGTGCCTCTGCTCTCTCGACTGGGATTGTAGGATCCCCAATTTAGCTGCTCGGCGTGAGGCGGCCAATCTAGCGATTTTCCGTCGAGTCTGCTACGATAAAGCTTTGCTAATTGTCTGCCGGTGAACTGGGCTTCTCCCTCGCCAGTCGCAGCAGGCCTTGTTGACAGGATGAGTTGGTCTCCACCATGACTCAGCGTACCCTTCGTGGCACCAATCGCAGACGCATTCGCGTCTCTGGGTTTCGGGCCAGGATGCGCACGGCAAGCGGGCGGCAGGTCTTGCGGCGGCGGCGGGCCAAGGGGCGTTATCGCCTGGCGGTTTCTTAAGGGTTAGCAGAGCCGATCCCATCTCAAACTCTTGGGGTGTCGGCGTCCAAGACGGGTTGACTCCTGCCTGGGATTCCCTTTCAGTGCCCAATGCTGCCTGCTCCTTATCGCTTGCGAGATCGGCGAGCTTTCCAGGCGCTTTACCAGGCGGGGCAGCGCCGTTCCGGTGCAGGCTTGATCCTTTTGTTTCAGCCGATGCCGGCGGGGTGCGAAGGGATCCCCAGCCAGGTGGGGCTGGTGATCGGGAAAAAGGTGAGCAAATCTGCTGTCAAGCGGAATCGGCTGCGACGCCGGTTGCGAGAAATCTTGCGGCCCCTGTGCCCAAACCTGAAACCCGGATACCGGCTACTGCTCATCTCCAAGCCCAACCTGCTCACCTATAAGTGGCCAGAGCTACAGGCAGAGGTGCATCGTCTTTTGCAAAAGGCCGATCTGCTCGTCAGCCCGAGCCCAGATCCTGAGCCTTCTTAGAAGCTGGGCAGGCTGCGCTACACGTGCTAGCCTGGTGCCATCATCTGCTGCTGGCTGCGCTAGATATGGGGCGGGATGTACATCAAGCGGATCGAGCTGACCCGATTTAAGTCCTTTGGCAGCACGACCTCGCTGCCCCTGTTGCCGGGTTTTACGGTCATCTCCGGCCCCAACGGCTCCGGCAAGTCCAACATCCTGGATGGGATCCTGTTCGCGCTGGGGCTATCGTCCTCGCGGGGGATGCGGGCAGAGAGGCTTTCGGATCTGGTGCATTCTGGCAGCCTCAGCAGCAACCGGCGGGTAGAGACCCACGTCGCCGTCACCTTCGATCTGGGGCCGGGAGAAGACGGCCAGCCGAGAGAATGGAAAGTCAGCCGTCGGCTGCGGGTCAGCCCCGGCAAGGGAGAGGATCCCGATTCCCTGCCCTACACCAGCACCTTCTACATCAACGATGTGCCCTGCACCTTGAGCGAGCTGCACGAGCAACTGGAGGCGATGCACATCTACCCCAACGGCTACAACGTGGTCCTGCAGGGGGATGTTACCAGCATCATCTCCATGAACTCCAAGGAGCGGCGGCAGATCCTCGACGAATTGGCGGGGGTGGCCACCTTCGACCGCAAGATCGCCCAGGCCAACGCCAAGCTGGAGGTGGTGCGCGAACAAATTGAGCGCTTCCGGCTCATCGAGCAGGAATGGCAAGCCCAAGGAGAGCGGCTGCTCAGGGAAAGCGAAAAGGCGCAGCAGTACCAGCAGTTGCGGCTGCAGTGGCAAACGCTGGAGCGACAGCAACGGGTGTTGCTTTGGCGGCATTTGCAAGCCCAAGTGGAAGCAACCCAGGCAGCCATTCGGCAGCTTCTGGAGGCTCAGGAGCAAGCCACTGCTCAGGTGCAGACCTTGAGCGAGCAGTTACAGCAGGCGGAAGCCGCCCTGAGCGAGCTGCAAAGCCGCATCCACGCCCTCGGAGAGGAAGAATACCTGCACCTGCAAGCCCAGATCGCTGCCGCCGAAGTGCAACGGCAACAGCTCAGCCAACAGATCGCCGCCTGGCAGCAGGAAATCGAGCAAACGCAGCGCCTGCAGCAGGAGCGCCAAACCCAACAGCAGCACCTGCAGGCAGAGCTGGAACGCCTGCAAAGCCAACAGGAGCAACTGGCCCAGGCCCAGGGATCCCTGCAAGCCCAGGTGCAGAAAGCCCAAATCAGCCTAGAACAAAGCCGCGAACAACTGCGGGCCCTGGCCCAATCTGCCGAGGCCTGGGTCAAGCAGCAGCGCTACCTCACCCGCCACCTGGAAGAGATCCGCGCCGAACAAGAGCCTTTGCAACAGGAGCAAATTCGCCTGCAAGAGCGCCAACGGCAACTGGCGCGACAAGTCCAAGACACCCAAACTGAGATCGCCCAGATTGAAGAATGGCTGGGATCCCACCTGGCCCTCACCGCCGAGCTGGAACAGGCCTGCCGACAGTCGGAAGCCCAGGTGCAGGCCCTGGCGCAAGAGCTGGCGCAACTGCAAGCCAACCTGGAGCTGGATCGCGCCACCCACGAGCGGCTGGCCGCCGAGTTCCACGCCAAGCAGCGGCAACTGGACAAGTGGGAGACCCGCCGCCAACTGCTGCAAGAATCCCAGGGATCCCGCGCCACCCAGGCCATCCTGAGCGCCCGCCTGCCGGGGGTTTTGGGATTGGTGGCCCAGTTGGGGCAGGTGGATCCCCAGTATCAACTGGCGCTGGAGATTGCGGCAGGCAACCGACTGCACTTTGTGGTGGTGGAAGATGAAAGCGTCGCCGTCAGCGCGATCAACCTCTTAAAGCGGGAAAAACTGGGGCGCGCCACCTTTTTGCCCCTCAACAAATTGCAGCCCGCCCGCCCGCCCGCCCCCCTCAACTTAAACGGTCTGATCGACTACGCCATCCGCCTGGTGCACTTTGAAGAGCGCTACCGAGATGTTTTTGGCTTTGTGTTCGGCTCCACCCTGGTTTTCCAGAGCCTGGAGCTGGCCCGGCCCTACATCGGCCAGCACCGCATGGTCACCCTGGAAGGGGAGCTGCTGGAAACCTCGGGAGCCATCACTGGCGGCACCGGCCCCCAACGAGCTGGGATCCATTTTTCTGCGGGCGAACACTCGGAAGGGGAAGCCCTGCGCGCCCGCCTGGCCAATCTGGAAGCGCTGCTGGCCGCCCTCGCCCCTCGCCTCCAAGCCGCCCAAGCCCGCGAAAAACAACTGGCCCAGGCCCTGCTCCTGGCCCGCCAGGACGCCCTGCAAGCCCAGCAATACCTGGAGCGGCACCAGGCCGACTGCCAAAACCAGCAGGCCCGCCTGCAACACCTGCAGGGATCCCTGGCGCAATGGCAAAGCGAAAGCCAGCAGATCCAAGAGCGGCTGCACCAGATTCAACTCCGCTGGGATCCCTTGCAACAGCGCCTGGCCGATCTCGCCCGCAAGCTCAGCCAACTGGAGGGATCCCCGGTCAACCAGCACTGGCAGCAACTGCAGCAGGCGGTACAGCAGCAGGAGAGCCACCTGGCGGAGCTGCAACACCACCTGGCCCACCTGGAGCGACAGCAGCAGGAGAACCTCAGCCAGCAACACCTGAAGCAGGCCCAGATCCAGCACCACCAGGAGCGCCTGCAAGAGGGCGAACGGCGTCAGGCCCAACTTCAAGAGCAAATCGCCCAGGCCCAGGCCACTCTCGCCCACATCCAGCAGCACATTGCCGAGCAACGGCAACAGATGGGCCAGATCGAAGCCCGCCTCGCCCACCTGCGCCAAGAGCGGGAGCGGCAAGAATTTCAACTGCGCGCCCAACAGCAGCAGCTCCAACGCCTGGAATGGGAACGCTACCACGCCCTCACCCAACAGCAGGAAAAAGAGGCCATCCTTGCCCACCTGCAAGCCCAACT